>CAKSXP010000088.1 GCA_934515035.1 uncultured Oscillospiraceae bacterium | reverse complement strand
ATTTCGGGTCAGCCGTGTTTTTGCGTCTGTGTTTTGTTTTACCTGTCGTTGAAGAGCTTATAGGCTCTCAGCGCGGCGGATACGCCGTCGTAGATTGCGTGATAGACCTTTGTTGGCTGCACGCAGTCGCCGGCGAGCTCAAACGGGATGTCTCCCGCCGCCTCGCGCAGGGCGTCCGTCGGGTTGGCTCTCATGCCGAGGGCGTAGGTTATGAGGTCCGCCTCGAATGTCACCGTGCCGCCGGAGGACTCCGCAGTGACGAGGCCCTTTTCTATCCTGCTGACCTTTGTCGCCGGGTGCTGCCCGACGTTCAGCTTTTCCATGAGACGGAAAAGGTCGATCTTGTGGGTGTCCATAGGACCGGGGGCGAGAGTGTCCATCATCTCGATGACATCGACGCTCTTTGCGCCGCTGTCGGCAAAGTGCGCCGCCGCCTCGCATCCGGCAAGACCGCCGCCGAGCATGACGACCCGTTTGCCGCGGACATTATCGCCGTAGGCCTCGAGCAGCGGGCGGGCAAATTCCTTCAGCCCCGGGATCGGTGGCGCGGACTGGCTCGAGCCTGTCGCGCAGATGATGAAGTCGGGCTTTTCCGCCTTTATAAACTCCGCGTCGACCTCCGTATTCAGCCGCAGATCGATCCAGCAGCGGTTCCTGACACGGTTTATGAGCCTGTCCTTATATATTCTGAGGTCATATTTGTGGCAGTCGTGGTCGGAAAACTTGAATATGCCGCCAAGCGCGCCGGTCTTTTCGGCAAGGACAACGTCAAAGCCGATGTCCGCTGCCGTGATGGCCGCCTGCATTCCGCCCATTCCGCCGCCGATGACCAGTATCTTCTTTACAACGCGGGTGCGCGGCAGGACCTTGTCAGCGGGCATTTCCTTGTGGTCGTGATAGGGATTGACGGTGCAGTAGTCCGGTCCCATGCCGGGCATGAGCGGCTTGCTGAAGAACTCGAAGAAATCCGTATCCGGGGGAACGACCATGGTCGGGGGGCCGGTGAACTCCGGCTTGAAGCTCCTGTCGATGCCGAACTCATCATAGTCGCGCTCGCGCAGGGTCGGCATCGTGCCGCCCATGCACATGCCGCAGCGCACGCAGCGGTCGATGTCCTCCGGACGGTTGGCCGTGACCTTGTTTGCAAAGTTCGGGTCGGCCTTGTTCACCTGACGGCCCATTGCCACAAGATCGACTCTGCCCTCCGCGATGATCCTCTCAGCATCCTCGGGACTGCGAATGCCTCCGACGATGCACACGGGGATGGATACGCGCTTTTTTATGTATGAGGCCTCGTGCAGGTTGGAGATATTGGGCCTGTACATGCTCGGATACATACCGGTGTTGTTCGGGTTGACTCCGCCGTCCCTCTCGTTTGTGGTCGGGTCGCGGTATACGCCGGCGGAAACGTGGACGATGTTTATAAACTCCTGCGCCTTTTCGCAGAAGTTGGCCATATCCTCCAGACTCATGCCGCCCTCGCAGCGCTCGGAGCCGGAGACGCGCATCTCAAGGATAAAGTCGTCGCCGACCGCCTCGCGCACGCCCTTGAGTATCTCGAGCGGAAAGCGCATCCGGTTTTCAAGACAGCCGCCGTATTCGTCCGTGCGGTGGTTCGTGCGCGGGGAGAGGAACTGGTGCGGCAGCCAGGAGTGGCCAAAATGGAGATTGACGCCGTCAAACCCGGCGGCCTTCATATATTTTGCCGCCTTCTGCCAGCTTGCAATGGAGTCGTCCATGATCTCGTGGGTCATGGCGTGAATGACCGTGCCGTCGGCGGCGACCATTTCGTCGGGCCCATAGCCGGGGCCGACGCAGCCCGCGCTGACCTGGCGCAGGTTGCCGGACTGGCAGAGCTGGACCAAAGCGAGCGCGCCGTGGGAGTGGATCATCTGAGCGTGGCGGCACCATTCCCTGAACTGGCGGGAACCGATGTCGTCATAATCCGTCGGGGGCGGAAAGGCGGCCTTGTTGCCGTATGTGAAGTTTACCTCTGTTTCGCCGATCGTGACGGAGGCGCAGCCGCCCGCGGCCTTTGCCTCGTAATGGGCGTACTGATCCGGGGGGAAAGCGCCGTCCGGTGCGATAACGCCCGCCAGCGCGGGCGAGGCCACCATGCGGTGCTTATATGTCTTTCCGGCGACGGTAAGAGGGCTCAGCAGGTGATCGAAGCTCATTGTTTGTCCTCCCAAAGTTGTTTTGATATATAATAAGTCTACTATCCGTTTCGGGCGTTTGTCAAGGCGGAGACGGGAGAATTTTGTGCATAAGCGACAAAAACGCTGCCGGAAATGCCTGTTATCATATAATTTGTAAACACATTTCAACTTTTTCGGATATATCGTCGGGACGGTTCACCGTACACGGGAATATAAAAAGCGGACAACATCACGTTGTCCGCTTGATTGCTTAAAAATCCGCGTTGCCGGCAGATCATATTTTTGCAATTACTTCACTGTAATTGTACAAGCTTCCTGTTCTGAAAACTGACAGTGCCAGACCGATCAGCGCCAGATTTATGATCGTTGCCGCGTTGCCGTACGACAGCAGCGGAAGCGATATGGCTGCAAGCTCCGCAAGGCCAAGATTTGACAATATATAACACATTGCCTGGAGAGCAATGGAGATGACCACGGAATATGACAGCAATGCGCCCAGAACGGACCTTTGCTTCATACACGCTTTGCAGAAAAAGAAGAAAAAAGCTCCATACACGGTCATTACGGCAAGAAAAGATACCCAACCGAAGCGGCATATCATCCCTGTCAGAAGATAACCCATATCCATTTTCCAGCCGGAAACCGCCGCGCTGTATTCCGCCTGTCCGGCGCTTCCAATAAAAACAGAGCTGTCAATAAGCCGCCTGATCTCATCAGCGCCCAATACGGCGGACTCGCCGCCGGTGAATCCGGTCACCGCCGACAGCCTTCCGGCAAGATCTCCGCCGGCAAAGCCGGAGGTCCAGATAAAAACGATACAAAGCACGGCAGCACAGACGGCATATATTACCGAGGTCCTTCTGCCGGTCAAAAACAGATCGCGCTGAGCCGCTGCAAGCATCATGATAAAACATGCCGGTGCGGTTATGAGGAAACCTGTAAACGGCAGCATTATGTGGCCCGACAGGCAGAGCAGGAGAGCGTATGCCAGGGCTGCTGCCGCTCCCGGAACTTTCCGCCCACGGAGGGCATACAGCATCAGAGCGAAGGCTGTCGGATACAGAAGCACGGAATATCTGGCGCAGCTGCCAAAGATATTGGGCTGTCCGGGAACAAAGCACATCAGCGGGGCGGCAAGATAAATGGCCAGAGATACCAGGCACGCATGTTTCCCCAGCAGCGTATAATCGATGAAATAGGCGGAAGTCATAAGCGCGATACCGATGATCGCCGAAAGAGCGGACAACGCCAGCTGGGGAGAGACGCCGTAAGTCAGAAAAGCTCTTACCAGCACGCCCGCAAGCACGAGCGTCAGGGTCAGTATTGTCGCTGGCCAATATGGCCTCGGGCGGTGTACGCTGTCGAGCTGCACGCCTATTTCCACGGGGCTTCCCGTTTGCCGTATGGCTTCCTTAACAGCTTCATCCTCTTCATAACCGGCACTGAGAAGGCAGTCCCGCGTGTCGCAAAGATGTGCTTCCAGCTCGCGTGAGATGGCAAAATGGGCTTTTTTCCAGCGCACCTGCCGCAATACGGCCTCCACATATGCTTTAAAACTATCGGGCACATTCAAAAGGAACACCTCCCTGAAGGACACGGTTTACGGCCTTGCTGTATATATTCCATTCCTTTTCTTTTTCGTACAGAAACTGTTTCCCTTTGGGGCTTATCCTGTAGTATCTGCGCGGCCTCTGCGTGACCTCCTCCAACTCGTATGAGGATATAAGTCCGTTGTCCTCCATGAGGTGAAGCAGAGGGTACAGGGTCCCGGATTTAAGCTTGAAGGTGTCGTCCGAGCGCCTGGCGAGCTCTTCAATGATCTGATATCCATACATGTCCTTATCGTCGAGCAGCTTGAGGATTATCATATTCGTGTTGCCCTTTTGCAGATTTACATCGTTTTTCATATAGTCACTCCTTTCAGGCATATGTAGAATATCTACCTGTATTATAGATAGATGTTCTACATATGTCAAGACATTTATAAAAAACACCGCCGGGGACCTTTTGGCCACCGGCGGTGAGCATGATATTAATATTTTGGGCTTAAAAATCCGCGTTGCCGACGGTGCGGGGGTGGGGCAGGACGTCGCGGATGTTGGAAACGCCGGTGAGATACATGACCATGCGCTCGAAGCCGAGGCCGAAGCCCGCGTGCTTGCAGCTGCCGTAGCGGCGCAGGTCGAGATACCACCAGTAGTCCTCGGTGTTCATGCCGAGCTCCTTTATGCGTCTTTCGAGAACGTCGAGACGCTCCTCGCGCTGGGAGCCGCCGATGATCTCGCCGATGCCGGGCACAAGGCAGTCCGCCGCGGCCACGGTCTTTCCGTCGTCGTTCAGGCGCATGTAGAAAGCCTTGATCTCTGCGGGGTAGTCGGTGACAAAGACGGGCTTTTTGTATACCTGCTCCGTCAGATAGCGCTCGTGCTCGGTCTGGAGGTCGCAGCCCCACTCGACCTTATAGTCGAAACGGTCGTTGTGCTTTTTGAGGATCTCGACGGCGTCGGTATAGCTGACGCGGCCGAAGTCGTTGGAGACGACGTTTTGCAGGCGCTCGAGCAGACCCTTGTCGACAAAGCTGTTGAAGAACTCCATCTCCTGCGGGCATTTTTCCAGAACGGTGTTGATGACGTATTTTATCATCGCCTCAGCGACGTCCATATCGCCGGCGAGATCGCAGAATGCCATCTCCGGCTCTATCATCCAGAACTCGGCGGCGTGGCGCTGGGTGTTGCTGTTCTCGGCGCGGAAGGTCGGGCCGAAGGTGTAAACGTCGCCGAAGGCCATTGCAAAGTTTTCCGCGTTGAGCTGGCCGGAGACGGTCAGGTTCGCGCCCTTGCCGAAAAAGTCCTTGGAATAGTCAACGGAGCCGTCCTCGTTCTTGGGCAGGTTGTCCAGATCCAGCGTCGTTACCCGGAACATCTCGCCCGCGCCCTCGCAGTCGCTGGCCGTGATGATGGGAGTGTGGACATAGACGAAGCCGCGCTCCTGGAAGAACTGGTGGATAGCATATGCCGCGACGCTGCGGACGCGGAAAGTAGCGGAAAAGAGGTTCGTGCGCGGGCGCAGATGCTGTATCGTGCGCAGGAACTCTGTGCTGTGGCGCTTTTTCTGAAGCGGATATTCGGGCGCGGAGCTGCCCTCTATCACGATGGAGGACGCTTTCAGCTCGAAAGGCTGCTTTGCGTCCGGCGTCAGCACCAGAGTGCCCGTGATGCGAAAGGCGGCGCCGACGTTCTGCTTTGCCGTCTCGTCGTAATTGTCTATATTGCCGCGCTCAAAAACGATCTGGAGATTCTTGAAGCAGCTGCCGTCGTTGAGCTCGATAAATCCAAAGTTTTTCAGATCCCTGATCGTGCGGGCCCAGCCGCACACAAGGATCTCCTGCCCCGCCAGAGCGTCGGCGCCGGCATAGATACGCGCGATTTTTGTGCGTTCCATTGTCATCTGTTCCTTTCGTGCCGTATATGAAAATTAATTGAAAAAATAAACAGCCGTATTATAATATTATACTCACAATACGGCTGCTTTTCAATATTTTTTTATATATTCCCGTCAGCCCGAAAATCTGATCGCGGTAAGGGTCGCATCGCGCCAGTTCAGCGAGCCCGAAAGCCGGCGCTCTATCTCCCGGGCGGCGCTGTTCAGGTCAAGCCCACAATCGTCGCGAAGCTCCGGGGCTTCCGCCGCCAGCTTTTTGATATATGGCAGACTCTCCGGGGAGAGGCTCTGTGTCAGATAGCCGACGTCGATCTCATCAAGCTCGCCGGAAAGATAGGCATTCACGTTGTGCTCCGCTATCCGTGCGTCGATGTTGATGTATGAGAACACGAGCCATCCCGCAAGGCCGGCAGTGAGGAACACAGGCCAGAATTTTGTCTGCGGCCGGAATACCTTGATCCCGGCGGCGATGAGCAGGACCGCGATGAACGCCATGCCCCAGAGCGTGAGCGCGCGCAGGATGCTCAGCCCGTAGGCCGAGATATAAAGGCACATGCGGTACAGCGCGGAGACAAGTATCACCGCAGTAAACGCCAGCAGCAGGGAGGACAGCGTGCGCACGGCGTTCTTTCCGCCGCCCTCCGGCCTGACCGCGACCGAGGTCACGAGCACGGCTGCAAGGTTTATCACCGCGACCGCGACGAGCTGGAAAAATCCGGAGCGGGCATATTCGGCATATCCGCCGCTCATCGCCGCGGTCTGCCGTCCGCCGAAGAGAAAGGCAAACTGGATAGCGACAAACACGGCGTAAATAAGGTCGAGAAGAGTCAGCACCGTTATGAACGGAGCTGCGGAGATATAGCCGCGCTCCTTCCGCACATTCTGCGCGGCGGGCGCGTCCTGCGTCAGATAATACAGCGCGGAGAAGAGCATCAGCCCCAGGACCGCCGCCCTGACGACCCTCCACAGGGACAGGGCCGACAAACCGTTCAGCCAGTCCGGAAGGCGGGAAAACAGGCTTCCGAAAACGGCGTCCGCCGTCGAGAGCAGGTATATGACCAGTATGAGCACGGGTACGGTACAGACAACGCCCGCGGCAATATAGCCGATGCGTTTGCGGTCGCCGCGATAGAGGGAACCGAGCGCGCGAAATGGCTTTCCCATGTTGACAAACAGCGCCCTGAAGCTGAGCGCGACTGTCCTTCCGACGGCGCGCACGTCGGATACCGCGGCGCCCAGCTTTCCAGAGAGCGCGAATATCTCCATAGCGCCGGTCCCCAGCAGAACGAAGCAGTTTATGAGAGCCGTCCACGCATTTGCATAGACAAAGCAATTGACGGCGAGCAATACGCACGCGGAGAGAAGAAGCACGGTGGTCCGTGTCCACACCGCGCGCCGACCGAGACGGAAGAGGACGGCTGCAAACAGCGCAAGCACATACAGCGCCGTGCCGAGCCCCGCCGGGGCGGTGGCGCCCCTGAGCAGGACCTCAAAGCCGAATATTGAAAACCACAGGACCGCCAGACCCAGCGCGATAAGAAGCGTTATCCAGTCGCGTCCGGAAAAGCGGACAGTCTGCTTTTCGCCGGAGGGGGCGTTCTCCTGCGGGGACGATGGGTTCGTGGATTCATCCATTTTTTTCATCCTCCCTGAACTCGAGAATATCTCCCGGCTGGCATTCCAGAACGCGGCAGAGCGTGTCGAGCGTCCCGAAGCGGACGGCCTTTGCCTTTCCGGTTTTGAGTATGGAGAGGTTGGCCATGGTGAGGCCGACCTTTTCGGAAAGCTCTGTCAGGCTCATCTTGCGCCTGGCGAGCATAACGTCAAGATTAACTATTATCATGTTTCCGGACCGCCTTTCAGATCGTGAGATCGTTTTCATCCTTGAGGGAGGCGGCCTTCTGCGTCAGATGGGAC
>CAKSXP010000087.1 GCA_934515035.1 uncultured Oscillospiraceae bacterium | reverse complement strand
GAGCTACACCTCCACCGGTGACGACGAAAACGCCCTCCGCATCGACGGGGCGACGGTCACGCTGGACGGCGTTACGGTAGATAAAAGCGCCGGAGCGACGAGCAGCACGGAAAACGGCGACTTTTACGGCGTAAATGCCGCGCTGCTGGCCACGAACGGAGCCACCGTCACCATTGAAAACGCGGCCGTGACCTCCTCGGCCCAGAACGGCAACGGCGTATTCAGCTACGGCAGCGGCACGACCGTAAATATCTCCGACTCCGTTATCACCACAACGGCGGATAACTCCGGCGGCATCCAGACCACCGGCGGCGGTACCACCAACGCCAGCGATTTGACGGTCGAGACCTCCGGCAATTCCAGCGCTGCCATCCGCTCTGACCGGGGCGGCGGCACCGTGAACGTGGACGGCGGGACCTACACCACGAACGGCTATAACTCCCCAGCGGTCTATTCCACCGCGGATATCACCGTGAAAAACGCGGCGCTCACCGCGACGAACTCCGAGGCGCTGGTCATCGAGGGCAAGAACTCCATAGCGCTGGAAAACTGCGAAGTGAGCGGAAACATGAGCGACACCCGGGGCGCGAGCAGCGATGAGAATGTCCACAACGTGATGATATACCAGTCTATGAGCGGCGACGCCGAAGTGGGCACATCCACTTTCTCCATGACCGGCGGCAGCCTCACGGGAAATAACGGTGATATGTTCTATGTCACAAACACCCACTGTGTGCTTTATCTCAGCGGCGTGAAGCTGTATAATACGGACGCGGCGGCCTGTTTGCTCCGCGTTGCCGGCAACTCTGCCAGCCACGGCTGGGGCACCGCCGGCAGCAACGGCGCCCAGGTGGAATTCACCGCCGACGCCCAAGTGCTCGAAGGCGACATCCTTGTGGACACTATCTCCACTCTGACGCTCACGCTGCAAAACGGCAGCAGCTTCACCGGCACGGTCAACATCGTCGAAAACGCAGAGGACGGCACGGCGGTCAGCGACAACGCGGTCGTCACCGTGGAGAGCGGCTGTACCTGGACCCTCACCGGCGACTGCAAAATTACGAGCCTTGTGAATAACGGCACGATCAGCTTCAACGGCTATACCATCACTCTTGCGGACGGGACCGTCCTGTCCAAATGACTCTGAAAGGAGGCAAGCACAGTGAAACGCAAGTTCTTTGCATCCTGCGGCGCGGCTGCCCTCGCGGCGGCGCTGCTCCTGATCCATACGGCCTGCGGTGCGGGCGGAAACGCGGACGCAAAGCCATCCGCCGTGCCTGAGGCGGAGACCACGGCAAATGTTCAGACGGAAGCGGGCAGCTATTCGGCAGGGGACAGCGTCACCCTCACTTTCAGCGACAGCGGCATCACCGCCTCCGAGTCCGGCGGCTATGAGATCGAGGGCACCGCCCTCACCATCCAGTCCGCCGGTACCTATATTCTCACCGGCTCATGCGCGGGCGGCTCCGTCACCGTCAAAAAGGGCGCCACGGGCGTCACGCTCGTCTTAAACGGCCTTGACCTCACAAGCTCCGACACCGCGCCCATCGCCTGCAACAAGTCTACGGAGGTCACAATCTTCGCCGCTGCCGGCAGCGTCAACCGCCTCACCGACAGCGCGCAGAACAACGACGACAATTACTCCGACAACGAAAACGCCGAAAATGCTGTCATCAAGTGCAAGGACGGCTCGACCGTCACCCTCTGCGGAACCGGCACGGTTTACATCACCGCAAACGGCAAAAACGGCATCAAGTCCGGCGCGACGACCGACGAAGAAGGGGAGGCGAGCCTCACCATCCGCGAGCTGACACTCGTGATCGACGCCCCCGTCAACGACGCCATCAACGCCGAGCAGACTCTGAACATCGAAAGCGGCTGTCTCACCATCTCTGCCGGGGACGACGCTGTGCACAGCGACTATGTCCTGAATGTCGGCGCGGAGAACACCGCTGGCCCGACCATCGACATCACGGCCTGCTATGAGGGCCTCGAAGCGGCAACGCTGAACGTGTATTCCGGCGACATCTCCATCCTCGCGACGGACGACTGTCTGAACGCCGCGAACTCCGACCTCACGGGCTATGCCTTCTCCATGAACATCTCTGGCGGCAGCATTTATGCCTACACGACCGCTGGCGACGGCTTCGACTCCAACGGCTCTCTCACCATCTCCGGCGGCACGGTCGTGGTCTTCTCAGCAAACACCGCGGATAACCAGCCGCTGGACGCCGACGGCGCGGTCAGTATCACGGGCGGTACGGTCCTAGCGGCCGGCGGCAGCAACGGCATGGGCCTCAGCCTCTCGGCGGGCCAGCCCTGCGTCAGCTTCGGCTCCTCCGGCGGCATGGGCGGCGGACCGCAGGGCCCCGGCGGATTCGGCGGCGGTATGGGCGGCAGTCTTGTTAGCAAGGGAAGCACGCTCAGCGTCTGTGACGACAGCGGCAGCGAGCTTTACAGCGTGGAAGCCCCCTGCGATGTCAGCTACGCGCTCTTCTCCAGCGCCGGGCTCAGCTCCGGCGGCAGCTACAGCCTCTGTTCCGGCACGGACTCCGCGGCGACCTCCACGGCTCAGTCCGGCGATGTCTCCGCCGGCGGACAGTTCCCGGGACAGATGCCCGGCGATGTTCCGCAGCCCGGCGACGGTCAGTTTCCCGGTAACGGGCAGGCTCCCGGAAACGGCGGACAAAACCCCGGCGGCGGACCACAGGGACCCGGCGGACAGGATCCCGGTCAGAACCACGGCGGTGGGCAATAAGCCCACCGCCTTTTTTTATTGCCCGCGCTTTCTCCGGTACGTGAACCCGGAATGATTTGAAATTCTTATTCACAAAGCCGGGAGTTTATCACAAGAGAAAATTCATCTTCAGCCGCTTGCGCGATTAAAATGAAGTGTTTTGATCGAATAATAGTACAGAGGCGGGCACGGTCCTGACGGGCAGGAATGCGCCCGTGCGGCGTCAGGCACCGTGCCGAACGATGGGACAAAAGAAGATCTAGGATTTTTTCAAAACCCGTTGACTTTTGCTGCAAAATGAATATAATAATAGACATTCTAATATTAGGGTTTCTATTTCTGGAGGAAATTATGACTGAACAGAATTTCACCGCTTCGCAGATGTTCCGCAACGCGAACAGGTTTATCGAGGCGTATCATGCAGTGCTTCAGCCGATATGCAGGGATACGGGACTGCCGCCGATGGCTGTGGACATCCTTATGTTTATTGCAAACAATCCGGAAAACAGTACGGCGGGGGATATCTGCCGGTGCCGGGGACTGAAAACCGGGATCGTGTCCGTCCATATAGACAGGCTTGTAAACGAAGGTCTGCTTTTGCGCCAGAGTGTTCCCGGCGACCGGCGTAAAACCCGGCTCGTCTGCACGGATGCGGCAGGCGGCATCATTGAAAGGGGACACGAACTGCAAAAGTGTTTCGCGCAGAAGCTGGTCATCGGAATGTCGGATACGGATATCGAAGTATTCCACAAGTGCCTGACTATTCTCAGCGGCAACATTGAAGAGATACGAAAAAACGGAGTTTCATCGAAAGAATAGGAGATAACCATGGTAAAGCTATTGAAGAACATGCGCCGGAAAGAGAAGCTGATGGCGCTTCTCTGCCTGGCGTTCGTTGTGGTGCAGATCTATTTTGATCTGCGCCTGCCGGATTATATGACCGAGCTGACGGTGCTCATTAAAACCTCCGGCACGACGGCGGAAATTGTGAATGTCGGGCTGAAAATGCTCGGCTGTACGGCCTTCAGCGCTGTCCTTGCCATCGCCTGCGGCTTTCTTGCGGCCAAGACCGCTTCCGGGTTCAGCTTTGCCGTCCGCGATAAGCTGTTCCATCATGTCATGGATATCGGCAGCGAAGAGATGCAGGATTTTTCCATCCCCAGCCTGATAACCAGAACAACGAACGACATTACCCAGATACAGATGATCATTGCCATGGGCCTGCAAATGATGATAAAAGCCCCCATCATGGCGGTTTGGGCGATCATCAAGATCCTCGGCAAGAGCTGGGAGTTGTCCGCTGTTACCGCCGCGTTTGTCGTTGTGCTCTTTGTGACGGTGCTGTTGGTCATGAGCACCTGCATCCCGCGCTTCCGCCTTGTGCAGAAGATGACGGATAAAATAAACCGCGTGGCCCGTGAAAACCTGACCGGCATCAACGTCGTACATGCTTTCAATGCCGAAGAATTTCAGAACAGAAAGTTTGACGGCCCGAGCCGCGGCATGATGGACCTGCAAATGAAAAACCAGAAGCTGTTTGCCCTGATACAGCCGACGATGACGCTTGGGATGAACGGACTTTCTCTGGCGATATACTGGGTCGGCGCGGCGCTTGTGGAGAATATCGCCGCCGCGGATACCGCGGCGCGCCTGACGATGTTCAGCGAGGTGCTCGTGTTCAGCACTTATGCCACCTATATAGTGATGGCCTTTATGATGCTGGCGATGATATTCATGCTGCTGCCGCAGGCGCAGGTCTCGGCGGAGCGTATCAACGAGGTGCTGGACCGCAGGGCGTCGATCCGCGAGGGCGGCGTTAAAAGCGGAAAAGAAACCGGAACCGTGGAATTCCGGAATGTGTCTTTCCGTTATCCCCATGCCTCGGAGGATGAACTTGTAAATATCGATTTCAAGGTGAACAAAGGCGAGACCCTGGCCATCATCGGCGCGACCGGCAGCGGAAAAACAACGCTGATCAGTCTCATTCCGAGGTTTTATGACACAACGAGCGGCGAGGTTTTGGTAGACGGCGTCAATGTAAAGGACTATACCTTTGACGCTCTGTATGACAAGCTGGGGTACGTTACGCAAAAAGCGGTTCTGTTCTCCGGCACCATACGGGACAATGTGCTCTTCGGAGAAAGTGCCTCGGGCGAAGATGATGCGGCTCTGGCCGAGGCCATCCGACTCTCACAGGCAAAGGAGTTTGTCGATAAGCTGCCGGAGGGTACTGAATACGAGATCGCGCAGCTTGGCCGCAACGTATCCGGCGGGCAGAAGCAGCGCCTTTCCATCGCCCGTGCGCTGGCGAGAAAGCCCGAGATACTGATTTTTGACGATTCGTTCTCGGCGCTCGATTACCGGACGGATGCAAATCTGCGTGAGGGCCTGAATGAGCAGCTTCACGGCACGACCAAGATCATCGTCGCCCAGCGTATCAGCACGATCCGCCATGCGGACAAGATCATTGTCCTCGAACGCGGAGAGATCGCCGGTATGGGGACGCATGAAGAACTGATGCGCTCCTGCGAGGTTTACCGCGAGATAGCAACATCGCAGTTGAGCGCTTCGGAGCTTGCATAAGGAGGGATAAAAATGAATCGAAAAGATAAGCGGAACGGCCTCCGTTCGGCCATTCCGAGAATTGCCGGATATATGCGCTCCAGCATGGGGGTCATTATCGCCGCGCTGATACTTGCCGCTCTCAGCGCCGTAATGACCATCATCGGCCCCGACAAAATCGGTCAGATCGCTACGCTGATGTCGGACGGTCTTGCCGGAAGCATCGACCTTGCGGCTATCGCAAAGATAGGCGTTTTCCTTGCAGTCATTTATGCCCTCAGTGCAGTTTTCAGCTTTGTTCAGCACTACACAATGGCTGTCGTCACTCTGAAAATGTCCTACCGTATGCGCGGGGAACTGTCCGAAAAAATAAATAAGGTGCCGCAGAAATACTTCAACACCACCTCGCAGGGCGACATCCTCAGCCGAATCACAAACGATGTTTCCACATTGCAGCAGGGGCTTACCAACAGTATGCCGACGATCATCAGCGCCGCGACGCAGTTTGTCGGCTGTCTTATCATGATGTTCGTTACGGAATGGCACCTTGCCCTCGTTTCCATTGGCGTGACCCTTGTGGGTATGCTTCTGGTGGTTCTGATCATGTCCAAATCGCAGCGCTTTTTCTCCGCGCGGCAGAAGAGCCTTGGCGAACTGAACGGTTATGTGGAGGAGATGTATTCCGGTCACGAGGTAGTGCGTCTCAGCCGTGCCGGGCGTAAGATCGGCGCACAGTTTGATAAGCTCAATTCCGCCGTCTATGACGCAAACTGGAAGTCGCAGTTCCTCTCCGGCATGATGCAGCCGCTGATGAACATCATCGGCAACATCGCCTATGTCGCCGTCTGCGTTTTCGGCTCGATACTCGCCATAAACGGCACGATAGAGTTCGGGGTTATCGTTTCCTTCATCCTCTATGTGCGTCTGTTCACCTCGCCGCTGACGCAGATGGCACAGGGCATGACCAATATGCAGACGGCTTCGGCCTCCGCACACCGCATTTTCGACTTCCTTGAAAGCGAAGAAATGCCCGACGAGAGCGAGAAAACGACCGTTCTTACCGATGTTCACGGCACGGTCAGCTTTGAGCATGTCCGTTTCAGCTACCCCGATACGCCGGATAAGGTCATCATCAAGGACTTTTCCGCCGAGGTTCACCCCGGCCAGAAGGTCGCCATCGTCGGTCCGACCGGCGCCGGAAAAACAACGATGGTCAACCTACTCATGCGCTTTTTCGAGATAAACAGCGGCACCATCAAAATCGACGGCGTTCCGATCTCCGAAATGAGCCGGGAAAATGTGCATAAGCTCTTCAGCATGGTCTTGCAAGACACCTGGCTCTTTGAGGGGACGGTCCGGGAAAACCTTGTTTACAACATGGAGGGCATAACCGACGATCAGCTTGAAAAGGTCTGCCGTGCCTGTGGGCTTGATAAATTTGTTCACACGCTGCCGCAGGGCTTTGACACCGTTCTTTCAGAAAGTGCCAGCATCTCCGCCGGGCAGAAGCAGCTGCTCACCATTGCCCGCGCCATGCTGCAAAACGCGCCCATGCTGATCCTTGACGAGGCCACATCCTCGGTCGATACCCGCACCGAACTCCTGATCCAGCGGGCAATGGATGAGCTCACGAAGGGCCGCACCAGCTTTGTGATTGCGCACCGCCTTTCCACTATCAGAAATGCCGACCTGATCCTTGTCATGCGCGACGGCGATGTGATAGAGAGCGGGACCCACGATGAACTGATGCAGCGCGGCGGTTTCTATGCCGACCTCTACAACAGCCAGTTTGAGCAGGCGTCCTGACGGACAGAGATCCGGCCCGTTCCGCAATCGCCGGAGCGGAAAAATATAAAAAGCAAACGCGGAGCAGAGACGGCGCACGCCGTCTCTGCTCTGCGTTTGTGCGCTTTCGGTCTTTGTGCGGCCGGTAACGCCGTCATATGCCGGAATATACTCGCTGTGCTCCGAAAAAAGTTTTCATAAATATGAGAATTGTGTTGTGCTTGAGCGGAAGCAAAGGTATACTTGGAAACAGGCGGGCTTGCAGTGAAAACGAATATGGCCTGATGGAAGCTTTGCCATGTACGGCCGAAAACTGCAAACACCGCTGAAAGCTGCCGGCGGCAGCGTTTTATAAGCTAAATGGTTAGTTGCATCTAACTGCAAAAAACGTGAACACATAAAGCAGGCATAGGAGGCTTTGTTATGAAAATACTGGTATTCGGCGCAGGCGTGCTGGGCTGCAACCTTGCAAGGAACCTTTCCCGCGCGGGGAAGGTTCCTTGCAAGGTTGCAGCC
>CAKSXP010000086.1 GCA_934515035.1 uncultured Oscillospiraceae bacterium | reverse complement strand
TTACGGGCTCATAATAGAACTTTGCAAACGGACTTTTGGACTGTTCCTCGTTGAGCCGCGGGATGTCTGTAAAATCATACGCGCTGAAAGTTCCCATTGTCTTTCTCCTTTGCACTATTGTTTTTAAGGCCCATTGTGGCCGTTTTTTCGTGTTTTACAGCAGCATTATCCCGGCTTTGGCACATGCCTCTATCGTTTCTTCATCCCAGATGGACGCCTGCACCTCGCCGATGTGCGCCTTGCCCAGCAGCAGCATCGAAACGCGGGACTGTCCGATACCTCCGCCGATGGTCAGCGGTAGCTCTCCGTCAAGCAGCATACGGTGATATGTGCGGCTGCGCCTGTCGTCACAGCCCGAGAGCGTCAGCTGTCTGTCCAGAGATTCCGGGTCAACGCGGATACCCATCGACGAAACCTCAAACGCCCTGCCCAGCAGTTCGCTCCAGACAAGAATATCGCCGTTGAGGTCCCAGTCGTCGTAGTCGGGAGACCGTCCGTCATGAGGCTTCCCAGACCTGAGCTTTCCGCCGATACCTATGATGAAGGCGGTTTTATGTATGCGCAGGTATTCATCCTCCCGTTCCTTAGGCGTGAGCGACGGATACATATCCTCGAGCTCCTGCGCCGTCACAAAAGACACCTCGCGGCAGAGCTTGCCGCAGGAAACGAGCTGCGGATACAGCGCGCACATCGTATCCTGTGTGTCGCAGAGAGCGTTCACGATCTTCCTGACAGTATCCCGGAGATAGTCCAGATTTCTGTCCTTCTTTTCGATCACCTTTTCCCAGTCCCACTGGTCAACATACACCGAGTGGAGGTTGTCGAGCACCTCCTCGTCGCGGCGTATCGCATTCATATCCGTATACAGGCCCTTGCCCGGGAAAAACTCATAGCGGGCCAGTGCGAAACGCTTCCATTTGGCCAGCGACTGTACCACCTGGGCCTCCCTTCCCGTCACCATGACGTCAAATGTGACGGGGCGTTCAACACCGTTCAGGTTGTCGTTGAGGCCGGTGTTCTCCTCAACAAAGAGCGGGGCCGAGACCCTGTAAAGGTTGAGCGCGGCAGAAAGGCGGTCCTCAAACAGGCGTTTGAGCAGACCGATGGCTTTCTGCGTATCATAAACTGTAAGGACGCTCTTGTATCCCTCGGGAATTATCGTGTTCATTTTGGTGCACCTCTGGTTTATTGATGTGTAAGCAGACCGATTATCCGGTTATAAACGCCCTCGGCGTCCGCGCGGAAGTTTTTCTCGATCTCATTTGCCGTCTCCTCATCCGGTATGAGAAGCTGCATTGAGATAACATCGCTGACACCGTCCGACATGCCGAGCGTTACGATCAGTTCGTCGTTCTTGCCTCGGACGTGCGACGCCGTTATCATCGCGCTTCTGCGCATCTCCTGTGCGACGGGAGCCAAAGCCTTTTCCGCCTTTATGCGCACAGTATAGGGTATGCTGCTCTCGATTGTCATTCCGTTGCGGCGGCCCTTTTCCGTTGAGGCATACATTCCGCCGCTGGTATATACATGGCCCGTATCGACCAGCTCGGAAAGGCACTCGGCATAGTCAAAGTATCCGACGCCGGCGTCGCACTGGCACAGCTCTGCCAGCGTTGAGTTGTCAACAAAATCGGGCAGGCGATTGAGTATATACAGAATGAGTATCTTGATATCCAGCTTATCATGAACGAGGCCGAATTTATCCAAAGATGTCTCCTCCCTTCAGAAAGGACTTTACCTCTGTTTCTGAGTATTTTACCATATTAATCTATTCTAGTACAGAGAATATTTTCTGTTTTTTTCACACAGGGACAAATGCGGCATAGACTGTAATGAAATTCGTTTCATCCGGAGGAGGTATAAAAATGGCAGATAGGGTATTGCCGGGGCCCATCGACAGTTCGGCCTGCATAAACGAAGCCGTCTGCATACACACGAAAAAGATAATAGACTCCTGTAAGGAAGAAGATTAACTATCTTTGATACTCACAAAAAAGGCAATGGGTTTCCCCATCGCCTTTTTCATTCTCACCGCCCGTAATCATAGTCGCCGACAAGATACCGTGAATAGTCGGTCCCGGTGTGCCACGGCGTTTTTCTCAGCCCGCTCGCAGCGTATTCCATCATATAGAGGTAATCCTTCTGGTCGCTGTCGAGATCGAGCGAGTCGATATAAGCCATGACCTTCTCCTTCTTGGACGAGCCGTATTTCTCGGACGTGCTGGCAAACAGCTCCGTGATAAAGCAGGCCAGCGTATACATGTCTATCCCGAGCGCCCTTGCGCCGACAACATGCTGCTGATACATCGTCCGCTGGGTCGCGCTTGCCGCGCCGTTGAGCCACATAAAGGTCCTCTGCGTGTCGTCAAGGTCGTCCATCTGTGCAATGTATTCAAGCTGCTGTGCAGTAATAGAACCGCTGATAACATCGCCGTCGGCATCAAGCGTTTTCTCATAGTCGTCCGTGTCGCGCAGATAGGTATAATACTCGGCCTGCGAGATGTCGTTCACAAGCAGTTTCAGGCTCTCCTCGCGGGTGCTCTTTGAGGCGATGTCCTCGAAGTATATAGCCGCTTTCAGTTCCGTGGAAAAGTCCAGTCCGTCAAGGACGTCGGCTTTGTTCGCTCCCGCGAAGCGCGTTTCC
The DNA here is from genome assembly GCA_934515035.1 of uncultured Oscillospiraceae bacterium. Lineage (GTDB taxonomy): Bacteria > Bacillota > Clostridia > Oscillospirales > Oscillospiraceae > CAKSXP01. Next base: position 4,967 of record CAKSXP010000086.1, on the reverse strand, counting down.
TGCTTGTAGCGGTAAAACTCTTCCGCAGTCATTCCATAGCGGCTGCTCCATCGGTCATATTCCTCCATGTCGCCGTTGCCCGCCGCCAGCGTGAAATACAGCGCCGCCGCGTCCTCGTCCGGGAGCTCCAGATCACGGATGCCGTTCATCTTCTCGTTTTGGGTCCCGCTGCCGGCTGCCCTGATCCCCTGATATATCGTGCTGCTGTCAAGCCCGCACTCGCGCAGATCGTCGATGCTGTCAAGCTCCGTTTCGCTGGCCAGAAACTGATAATAAAGCTCCAGCTTTTCGGAGTCATACGCATCCAGCGCGTCCAGTGCCTCCACTTTCGACTCCTTCAGACTCCCGCTCACGAGCCGTCCGTCCTCGTCCCGTTCTCCGGTGCACCCGGCAAAGGCGCTGACGGCGGAATAGATCAAGCCGTCGTCAAGGCCGTTTTCCCGCAGCGCGTCTATGTTGTCCCTCGTCGTGTCCTTCGCGGCCATCTCATAGAACAGCGCAAGGCGCACGTCGTCGGTGGTGTCGAGCCCGTCGAGCACCGCGAACCGGTTTCTCTCCCCGCTGCCGGGTATCTTGTCTCCGTTTTCATCAAGATCGGCGCCGACGCCGTCGAGCTTATATGCCGCCATGACCGCAGTCGTTTCGTCAACGCCGCCCGCAGCAAGTGCGTCGATTTTTGCCCGCTCCGCGTCGGAGGCGATGAGCCCGTAATATACAACGGCCTTCTCCGCGTCTGAGAGTCCGCTGTTCTCAAGGCTCTGCCGCTGCTTTTCCTCGCGTGTGCGGAATACGTCAAGGCCGGTGTCTGCTCTGAGCTGGCCGTTCGGCCCGTCGTCCTCTGCCTCGCTTATCTCCTCCACAAGCCTCATCGCATCGCTGCCTTTAACTCCGAGCTCCTTGAGCCCCTGATAAACGGCGGTCTCCCGAACCGAGAGTCTGTCATAGTCGTTGTTTATCCAGTCCTGACCACCGTTAGTGGAGGTCGGCCCGAACAGCACGCCCGCCAGCGTGTTCACGGCGGCGGCTCCGACGGTGTCGTTGTGTACGGGATATTTCAGCGTCTTTTCCCTAGGTCAGGCCCATCGCGTCAAGCTCCTCCTGATTCGGCATGATACCCGCCTCGAGCTTTGTCCAGCCGCTGTTGGAGCGCGTTTTTGCCTCGCCGCTGTTATATTCGGCGCGCCAGTTGCTCTGCTCCGCCAGCGCCGCTATTACGTTTGCATAGTTGCTGTAATAGCTCTCCTGTGCCGCCTGCCTCTGCTGTGCCGCGGCGATCTCGCCTTCAAGGCGGGCGTTTTCGATGTTGAGGTCGATGTCGGAAAGGCCCCTTGCCCTGTCGCTCTCGTTCTGCCGCAGCGCTTCCTCGTAACCCGTGCCGAGTCTCAGCAGGCTGCTCTCGCTCAGCCCGCCGGTATAACCCATCGCCGCCAGCTGCTGGGGCAGCGTCCGCTCGTCCTGCCTGCGGTCGATATACAGCTGACGGTTAAGGGCGTCATACTGTGTGTTCAGGTCCCCCTTCTGGGCCTCGAGCCGGTTTATCGCCTGCTGTGTGGCGGCGGCCGCCGCCGCGTCCCCGGCCTCCGTCTGCTCCTGATAGCTCGTCCGCAGCTGGGAAAGCAGCGTTTCAAGATAGTCGGTGCCGGTTCGGTTCTCGGCCAGATAGTCGCTGTACAGCTGGCCGGTCCCGTCCTGCCGCATGATGTATTCGCCGCCCTGTGTCAGCACGCGCGTTCCGGGGTCGATGCGCTCTGTCCCTGCGGCGTCCTTATATGTCGCGCCGCCGATTATGTACCCCTGCCGGATGTTCCCGTCGGGGTCAATGTATGTGGTCTGATATGCCCCGTTCCCGCCGCCGGGCGCCGCCGCGCCCCCTTCCGTGCTCGGCGCGTTGCCGGAGGCCGCGGAACCGACGGCGGCGGAATAACTCGGTGCCGTCCCGGCCTGCCCGGCCGCCGCCTGTGCGGAGGCTCCGGTCTGGCCGGTCCCCATGGTGGAATTTCCGATCACCGGTTTTTCCGCCGCCCCGGCATATGTCAGCTTCTGCTCGCTCTGCTGCGCCGTCCCGGCGGAGGCTCCGGTCTGACCGGTCCCCATGACGGAATTGCCGACTACCGGTTTTTCCGCCGCCCCGGCGTATGTCAGCTTCTGCCCGGAGCGCTGCGCCGTCCCGGCGGAATTGCCGTATGTCGGCGCGGCCTCCATTTCCTTTTTTCTTGTGCTTGCATAAGTCAGCGCCATTCTTTGTCCCGTCCTCCCGAAAAAGCCTGTCAGCGTCCCCGGCCTTTAAAGGCCGAGGACCTCCTTCGCCGCGCACAGAAAGCTCATCTTGTATTCGCCCTCTCCGCCGTTGCAGACGATCTTGCCTTTGGCAGTGACCTTGCCCATATAGTTTGCCGCACCGTCATAAACGGCCCAGCCGCCATCGGGCGTCTGCTCGCATGTCCCGCGGTCATAGGGCCTGCCGTTTCTCGTGGTCTGGATCCAGTTGGACTTGTAATATTTGTTTGTGAACTCCATTTTCGTTTCTCCCTTCGTTTGTTCGTTATTAGATATCAGAGCAGTCCCGCTCTGTCCTGCATGACGATGTAGGCCTCGCGCGTCAGCGGACGCTGAAAGTTGTATGCGCCCTGCCCGTCGCCCTTCATAACGCCCTTGTCAATGGCCTTTTCGCAGGCGTCCTTTGCCCATGCGCTCGGCTCGCCCTTGACGGCCTCGCTCATGTACCGGTCCATGTACTCGCAGAATTTTTCATAGCTCATTTCTTCCTCGTCCTCCGTTTCGCTCATCCTGTCTGCCACCGCCCGGCGGAAGTCGTCCATCGTCACGTTTTCCCAGCGGAACCAGTGCCCCGTGTCCGCGTGGTTGTCGCCGTATCCTCTGGCATGCGCCTCCGCGTGGGAGAGGATAACGCCGTCTTTCCTCGGGTCAAGGCCGTATTCGCGGCAAAGCGCCGCAAAGACATAGACGGCCTTTTCCCACACGGCTTTGAAGTAGCCTTCCGGCGGCGCGTACTTTGTTATAACGCTCCCGGCGCTGTTGTAGGTAAGCCCCGCGGGCTCGCAGAGCTCAATGCCTATGTGCGTGTCGTTCAGCGTCCCCCGGCTCCCGCGTCCGACGTGCCCGGCCTTCCGCGCAAAGGGCATGGTCTGGATAAATTCTTTGTCGTCAATGCAGCCGTGGATGCTCGCGCCGCGCCCCGTGCGGTTGAAGTTCCGGAATATGGCCTCCGCGTCATATCCGGGCATGGCCGTGGAGTGCAGCACTATGCCCTTCGGCGTCAGCGCGCCGTTTCTCCGGTATCCGTCGTTTTCAGTGATGTATCTGACCTTCCACCAGTCCGGCTTGTCCATGTCTTTTTCCTTCCTCTCCCATACGCATATCAGGTTCTGCACCCTCCGCTCCGCCGTCACGGACCCTTCGGGGAATATCCCCTGTGTGGATCCTCCGCCGTCGAGCATAACGGCGTCGCGCAGTCCCAGCCCGAGCGTGTAGCTTCGCAGCTGTTCGGGCGTGCGCATGATGTTTCTCTCCGCGTGCAGCCATATCCGCCCGTCGGGGAATGTGCCTATCGCCGTGCGCGGCCTCGCCCCGCCCAGCGCGGAGCCGTAATAGAGCTCCTGCGCCTCGCCGTCTTTCAAAAGGCACACGCAGCAGATATAGTTGTCCCGCTCTTCGGGCTTCTGCGTCAGCTCAAGCTCTCCGCTCCCGCTGTCCCAGCCGTAGCCCCAATAGCTGTACTCATCGCGGGACAGCGTTTTCCCGTCCGCTCTCAGATGGCACACGGGCCTGAACGTGGTCATGTCGTAAAGTCCGCCGTTTATAACGGCGTCGCAGCCCGTCTCCGCCTTCACCTGCGCGGCGGTCCTGTACCTGCCGTTCAGGTATATGGCAGCCCTTTCAGCCTTGCAGACATACTCCATTGTGCCGCCTTATTCCTTGACTTCGGGCAAACCCGCAACGCTTGTCAGCAGGCTCAGCAGTCCCGCCAGCAGCGAGGCGGAAATTACCATCACCCAGTCCACCTCCGCGATAACGGCGCTCGTGCCGATAGTCGCGGCGGCGGTCTGCGCCACGGTTTTCAGGGCTCTTATCCCCGCGCATCTGATCCAGCTTTTCCAGTTTTTCATAATGATACCTCCATAAAAATAAAGTCCGCCAATGGCTTGACATTGGCGGCTGTCTGCATATAATGGAGATAGAAAAACGCGCTGCCGATAAGCGGTTAGCCCAAGTTCTTAGTTACAGAAAGTAACCGCCAAACTGTGGGGACAGGGGCGGTTACTTCTTTTTGCGCATCTGTATGACCAGACCGCAAATGCCGACGATCAAAATGCCGATCTGAATCAAATCGGAATATGTAACCATTGGCACCACCTCCCTTCCCGGGAAGTGACTAACCGCCTACCGTATATGGCAGCGCCCGCCTCCTCTGTGGAGGCGGTTTTATTCTATCATCGGCGCCGCTTTGTGTCAATCAGTGGTGCTCCGGCCGCCAGTCCGGCCCTGTGTTTGTTATCCTATCCCCAGCCGTGCCAGCGCCCATGTTATGGCCGCGCCGACCAGAACGAGGATGATCTTTTCAACTACCGCCTCCCAGCGCTTGCCGGGCTTCGCCTTCAGCTCGTCGATACCGGCCTTGACGCTTTTCACGTCCTCGCTGGTTTCGGATATGTCCTTGCGCATTCCCTCCTGCTCCTTTGCCATAACGGCAACGGATGTCGCAAGGGTGTTCAGCGCCTCCTGGTCCCGCTCAAGCTTGTCTATCCTGTGCGTGTTGCTCTTTGACCTGCTGGCCGTCTCCGCAAGCTCTTTTATGACCTGCTCATCGTTCATGTCTGCCTCCCTCCTCCCTTTTTTGTCCTGTTCCGGTATTGTTCTTTTCAAAATTGATTTTCATCTTTTTCTCCTTGACATTTATGCGCATAATGCGGATAATATAGGTGTAGGGAGGGAACGATATGACGGCA
>CAKSXP010000085.1 GCA_934515035.1 uncultured Oscillospiraceae bacterium | reverse complement strand
TGTATGACCTTTCCGTCACGACGACCAAGGGCACAAACGCGCTTCTCGCCTTCTGCGAGGATGAGGACAGGACCGTGAAGGACCCGCACTGCATCCGCTGCGGGCGCTGCGCGGCCGCCTGCCCGATGAAGCTTCTGCCGATGTACCTCTACATGTACGAGCAGAAGAACGATTATGAGATGATGGAGAGATACCACATCACCGACTGCATCGAGTGCGGCGCCTGCACCTATAACTGTCCGGCGCGCCTGCACCTGACACACTCCTGCCGCACGGGCAAGGCCAAGCTTACGGCAAAGGCCGCCGCCGACAAGGCGAGAGCCGAGGCGGCTAAGAAAGAAAAGGAGGCAAAGTGAAGATGGAAAACAAAAAACTGCTCACGGTGTCCTCCTCGCCGCATATCCGCAATCCGGAGGACACGAGAAGCGTGATGCTGGATGTCATCATCGCGCTTATCCCCGCGCTGGCGATGGGTATTTATATTTTCGGCCTGCGCGCTCTTATGATGACGCTCATTTCCGTTGCGTTCTCCGTTTTCTTTGAGTGGGCTTACAGAAAGCTCATGAAAAAGGACTGCACGATCGGCGACCTGTCCGCCGTCATCACCGGAATGCTGATAGCCTACTGCATCCCGGCCAACGCCCCCTACTGGCTGCCCATAGCCGGCGACTTTTTCGCTATCGTCATCGTAAAGCAGCTCTACGGCGGCATAGGCAAGAACTTTGTGAACCCCGCGCTTGCCGCGCGCGCATTCCTGTTCTCCTGGCCGGTGCTCATGAACACCTGGATGACCCCGTTTTCCTATGACAGCATCTTCAACCTTGCGGCGGATGCGGTCACGGGGGCAACGCCGATGTCCTCCCTGCACAGCGGCGTTCTGCCCGATGTGTCCCTGATGAAAATGTTCCTCGGCTACATCGGCGGCTCGATGGGCGAGGTCAGCGCGGTGGCGCTTCTCTGCGGCGGACTCTATCTCGTCCTGCGCAGGATCATCTCCCCGCGCATCCCGCTGTCCTATCTGCTGACCGTCGCGGTAATCACCTTCGCTTTCCCGAAGGGCGGGAACGGACATCTTGAATGGATGATGTATAACCTGCTCGGCGGCGGACTGATGCTCGGCGCAATATTCATGGCGACCGACTATGCGACCAGCCCCATAACCAAAAAGGGACAGATCATCTACGGCATCGGCTGCGGCCTGCTGACCGTTTTCATACGCTATTTCGGCTCGTATCCGGAGGGCGTTTCCTATGCGATACTCATCATGAACGTCTGTGTATGGCTCATCGATAAATACACTCTGCCCCGCCGCTTCGGAGTGACCCGCGAGGATCTCAAAAAGCAGAGGGAAGAGAAGAAAAAGGCAAAGGAGGCGCAGGCATAATGAAAGAGACCGGGAAAAACGCAAACTCGATGCCCCGCCTCATAATCGTGCTGTTTCTCATCAGCGCGATCACGGCGCTGCTGCTGGGCCTCGTTGACTACATAACCCGCGACAGGATCGCGGAGATAAAGGACGAAAAGACCAACGCGGCGCTCAGCGAGGTCATGCCCGCGGGCGAGACCTTTGAAAAGCTCGACGCGGAGGTCTCCGCAAAGGAGGTATCCTGCGTCTACGCCGCAAAAAGCGGAGACGGCCCGGCCGGTTATGTGGTGGAGACCGTTGTCTCCGGCTCACAGGGCAACATTGATATGGTCGTCGGCGTCGGGCTTGACGGCGCCGTTACCGGCGTTGCGATCATCGACATGTCCGAGACCTCCAACCTCGGTTCAAAGGCGGCCGACGCGGATTGGCGCGCACAGTTTATCGGAGTGTCCTCCGAACAGGCCGTTTCCAAGGACGGCGGCGACATCGACGCGCTCACCGGCGCGACCATAACCTCGCGCGCTGTTACAAACGGCGTCAACATCGCTCTTGCCACCGCGGCGGAGCTGGGATAAGGAGGTTATGAAATGAATATCAGAAAACAGTTCAAAGACGGCCTCATCGACCAGAACCCCGTTCTTGTCCAGCTTCTGGGCATGTGCTCCACGATGGCGATCACGACCAGTCTGTTCAATGGCGTCGGCATGGGCCTCTCCGTCCTCGTCATCCTCACCTGCTCCAATATCGTCATTTCGCTTCTGCGCAAGGTGATCCCCTCCAAGGTGCGCATCGCCTGCTACATAGTCGTCATCGCGGGCTTTGTTACGATAGTCGATCTGCTGCTTCAGGCATATCTGCCCGACCTGAGCGAATCGCTCGGCGTTTTCCTTCCGCTGATCGTCGTCAACTGCATAATCCTCGGCCGCGCGGAGGCTTTTGCCTCCAAAAACAGCGTCGGCGCTTCCGCCGTTGACGGCATCGCCCAGGGTGTCGGCTATACCGTCGTTCTCATCATCATGTGCGTGATCCGCGAGTTTCTCGGAAACGGCAGCTTCGGCGGCGGAATACTCAACGGCGGCGCGGGAATACAGATATTCCCCTCCGAATACGGCGCGATGCTGATGGTGCTGCCCGTCGGCGGCTTTCTGACGCTCGGCGCGCTGATCGCCGCCATGCAGTGGGCCGTGAACCGCGGAAAGAACAAAAAGACTGAGGAGGTATCCAAATGAGCTTTACCGGTATACTCTCGATAGCGCTCGGCGCCATCCTCGTTGAAAACTTCATCTTCTCGCAGTTTCTCGGCATATGCCCGTTCATGGGCGTGTCCAAAAAGATGGATACCGCCGCGGGCATGGGCATCGCCGTCACCTTCGTCATGGGCGTTGCCTCGATATTCACCTATCTGATAAACCTCGTTCTGGTGAAGCTCGGCCTCGAGTTTATGCAGACGGTGGCATATATCCTCGTCATCGCCTCGCTGGTCCAGTTCGTTGAGATGTTTTTGCAGAAGGCCATGCCCTCTCTGTATGAGTCCCTCGGCATTTACCTTCCGCTTATCACAACAAACTGCGCGGTGCTCGGCGTTGCGCTGCTGAACACCCAGAACGGCTATAACTTCATCGAGAGCGTCGTCTACGGCGTGACGGGCGGTCTCGGCTTCCTGGTCGCCATCGTGCTGTTTGCCAGCGTCCGCGAGAGGCTGGAGTTTGCCGACTATCCCAAGTCCTTTGAGGGCTTCCCGATAGCGCTTGTATCCGCCGGACTGATCGCCCTTGCGTTCATGGGCTTCACCGGCCTGAAAGTATGGTAAGGGGGACGAGGAAATGATGACAGTTGTTTATTCCGTTGTCGTTCTCGGCGTTCTTGGCGCCGTTTTCGGCTTCCTGCTTGCCATAGCCGCAAAGAAATTCGCCGTGCCCGTCGATGAGCGCCAGGAAAAGATCGTTGAGGTCCTGCCCGGCGCAAACTGCGGCGGCTGCGGCTTTGCCGGCTGCTCGGCCTATGCCGCCGCCGTTGTTGCGGGCGAGGCCCCGACGAACTGCTGCCTGCCCGGCGGCAGCGAAGCGGCGAAAAAGGTCTCCGCCATAATGGGCGTCGAGGCCGGGGACGTCGAGCGCTGCGTTGCGCTGGTCAAGTGCTCCGGCTTCACGGCGAAGAAAAAATTCGACTACTCCGGCATATCCGACTGCAACGCCGCGATGCGTCTTGGCGGCGGCAGCGGACCGAACGAGTGCCCGGACGGCTGCCTCGGCTTCGGCACCTGCGTCAAGGCCTGCCCCTTCGGCGCGATATCCGTCAAGGACGGCGTTGCCCGCGTTGACCATGAAAAATGCACGGGCTGCATGACCTGTGCCTCCGCCTGCCCGAAGAAGCTCATCATCAAGGTCCCGTACAGCGCGGATGTCACCGTCGCCTGCAACTCCAGACAGAAGGGTGCGGTCCTGCGCAAATACTGCGATATCGGCTGCATCGGCTGTTCGATATGCCAGAAGACCTGCGAGCATGACGCGATACATGTCGTGGACAACCTTGCGCAGATCGACTATACAAAGTGCGTCTCCTGCGGACAGTGCGCGCCCAAATGCCCGCGCCACCTTATCCGTGACGCCCGCCTGAACACTGAGAACGAGACCCAGCCCATTCCGTCGTCCGTGAGCAGATTCGCGGAGAAATAACGCTATACCGTTAAACGGCCGCTCCGCCGGGGCGGCCGTTTTGTTCTGCTTGCGCGTGTCCTCCGGTGGTTGACATTTGTTATCATATAATCTATAATACAACTGACAAGATAAAATCAGGCAAAGGCCACCCCCTTCGAGGGATGGCCTTAATTAATCGCCGCATCTGCAAGGAGGTAACCCGTTGGAACAAAACGAAGTCATAGAAGCCGGGACTGAAAACACCAGGACCGGCACGGAGATTATGGGCACCGAAAAGATCACAAAGCTCCTCATCAAATTCGGCGTCCCCGCGATAGCAACGATACTTATCAACTCCATGTATAACATGGTGGATAGAATATTCGTGTCCAACGGCGTCGGCTATGTTGCGCTTTCGGCAATATCGCTCACCAGCCCCGTCACATGGTTCATGCAGGCGCTGGCAATGCTTATCGGCGTCGGCGGACATACGATATTCGCAATGCGTCTCGGCGAGAAGGATTATGACGGCGCGGAGAACGTCCTTGGAAACACCCTTGCCGCGACAACTGTGCTCAGCGTTATCAAATTCGTCGTTCTGTTCATATTCCTCGAGCCTATCCTCCGCTTCCTCGGCGCGGAGGGTGAAACACTGACCTATGCGATCGACTATATGCGCATCATCCTGCTCGGCGCGCTGTTTTCCGCTATCAGCAACGGCATGAACAACTTTGTCAACACCTCCGGCAACCCGACGATGGGCATGCTCTGCCTGGCGACCGGCGCGGTCATCAATGTCGCGCTCGACCCGCTTTTCATCTTCGCGTTCGGCTGGGGCGTCAAGGGCGCCGCGATAGCAACGATCATTGCGCAGTGCGCCTCCGCGTGCATGGTGGTCGGATACTTTGCGAAGAGCCGCAAGTCTCCGGTCAGGCTGAAGCTCAGGGATATCCGCATCAACCTTTCGCTCACGCTCCGGTCGATGAAGCTCGGCATCGCCTCCGCGCTCAGCCAGGCGACGAGCGGCGTCGTCGGCGCGGTCATCAACAAGACGATAGTCTATTACGGAGCCGCCTCGGGCGCCGTTGGCGGCGATATCGTCCTCAGCGCGATATCCGCGACGACCTCGACGGGAATGGTCTTTGTTATCCCAGCCTTCGGTCTCCAACAGGCCGTGCAGTCCCTTGCCGGATATAACTTCGGCGCGAAAAACTACCGCCGCGTCAAGGAGATAGTCAAAAAGGGAATCATTATGGGCCTTGCAGTTACGATACCCGGCTATATCATCCTGCACGTGTTCACCGGGTTCTTTGTTTCGCTCTATGGCAACTCGGACAACACGACCTTCGTTGAATATGCAAAATGGTGCATGCATGTCTACAACCTCACGGTCCCGGCCCTTGCCGTGCACTCGATATGCAACGGATATTTCCTCGCCTCCGGCCAGGCGCTCAAGGCGACTGTCGCTTCCCTGATACGGACGGTCAGCATGCTGCCTCTGACGCTGATAATGCCGATGTTCCTGGGCGTGAACGGATGCATTATCGCGACCCCCGTTTCCGACGTTATCGGTTTTATCGTCGCTTTCACGATGCTGCTGCTGGACATGAAGCGGCTCAGCGGTCTCATCGCGCAGCAGGAACGGCTCCCGGAGCAGGCATAACTCCGCTTTTCCACCCGGCCTCCCCGAAAGGGGAGGCTTTTTTGTATCCGCCGGGAAATACATCTTCCCGGCGGAATGTGTTTGCTTTATGTACGGAATGTGATACAATAATACATTAAGACACTTGCTTGGGAGGCACAGAAATGCCGGATTTTCATGTTGTAAGCGAATACAAGCCTTCCGGTGACCAGCCGGAGGCCATAGACGCCCTCGCAAAAGGACTCGAGCTGGGCTTTGAGGAGCAGACGCTGCTCGGCGTTACCGGCTCGGGAAAAACCTACACGATGGCAAAGGTCATAGAGCGCCTTCAGAGACCGACGCTCGTTCTGGCGCATAACAAGACGCTGGCCGCGCAGCTCTGCTCCGAGTTCCGCGAGTTTTTTCCGGACAACGCGGTCGAATACTTCGTTTCCTATTACGATTACTATCAGCCGGAGGCCTATATACCGAATACGGACACCTTTATCGAAAAGGACAGCTCCATAAACGACGAGATCGAGCGCCTGCGCCATTCGGCGACCTCCAGCCTTTTTGAGCGGAGAGACGTGATCGTCGTGTCCTCCGTTTCCTGTATATACGGTCTCGGCGACCCGATCGATTATGCGAACATGGTCATCTCTCTGCGTCCGGGACAGAAGCGCGACCGCGACGAGCTTCTGAGAAAGCTCGTTGACATCCGCTATGAGCGGAACGACGTTGCCTTCGACCGCAATATGTTCCGCGTCCGCGGCGACACGGTTGAGATCTTCCCGGTTTACGCAAACGACTATGCCATACGCGTTGAGTTCTTCGGCGACGAGATCGACCGGATAAGCGAAATAAACACCGTGACGGGGGCGCCGCGGCGCAGTCTCAGCCATGTTGCGATATATCCCGCGTCGCACTATGTCACGACACACGAAAAGATGGAGCGCGCGATAGAAGAGATACGCCGCGAGTGCGACGAGCGGGTTCGGTATTTTGAGGAGAACGGCAAACTGATCGAGGCGCAGCGCATTGCGCAGCGCACAAACTTCGACATCGAGATGATGCAGGAGCTGGGTTACTGCTCCGGAATCGAGAATTACAGCCGCATCATATCCGGGCGCGCGCCCGGCTCGCCGCCGATGACGCTGCTGGACTATTTCCCCAAGGATTTCATCATGTTCATCGACGAGAGCCATGTCACGCTGCCGCAGGTCCGCGCGATGTACGCCGGGGACCGCGCGCGCAAGGAGACGCTCGTGCAGTACGGCTTCCGGCTGCCCTCCGCCTTCGACAACCGGCCGTTGAAGTTCGGCGAGTTTGCCGAGCGCGTAAACCAGGTCGTCTATGTCTCGGCGACGCCCTCCGACTATGAGCGCGAGCGTTCCGCGCAGATAGCGGAACAGATCATACGTCCGACGGGGCTGCTCGATCCGGAGATCGAGGTGCGGCCCGTCGAGGGTCAGATCGACGATCTTATAAACGAGATCAATCTGCGCGTCGAACACGGGCAGAGAACGCTCGTCACGACGCTCACCAAGCGCATGGCGGAGGATCTGACGGACTATCTGACCAACGCCGGTATCCGCTGCCGCTATATGCACCACGACATCGGAGCGATCGAGCGCATGGAGATCATACGCGATCTGCGCCTGGGAGAGTTCGACGTGCTCATCGGCATCAACCTTCTGCGCGAGGGCCTTGACCTGCCGGAGGTATCGCTCGTCGCCATACTCGACGCCGACAAGGAGGGATTCCTGCGCAGCGAGACCAGCCTTATCCAGACGATAGGCCGCGCGGCGCGAAACGCGGACGGCAAGGTCATCATGTATGCGGACACCATTACCCGGAGCATGGACGCAGCCATAACCGAGACCGAGCGCCGCCGCGCCAAGCAGCAGGAATACAACCGCAAAAACGGCATAACGCCGAAAACGATAATCAAGAGCGTCCGCGCTCTTATCGAGATATCCGGCGAGGCGGAGGAGCCTC
>CAKSXP010000084.1 GCA_934515035.1 uncultured Oscillospiraceae bacterium | reverse complement strand
GAATAGGGCAGACCGGCCTTGACGCCGACCTGACGGGCGGGGTTCTGGCCCTGACCGGCGGTCAGGATGCAGCCGAACATGAGCTCGTCCACCTGCTCGGGCTTGAGACCGGCGCGCTCGAGAGCAGCCTTAACGACGACGGCGCCGAGCTCGGAAGCCGGAGTGTTGGAAAGGGAACCCTGGAAGGAGCCGATAGCCGTACGGCAGCAGCTTACTGCATAGATTTCTTTCATTGAAATACCTCCAAAATGCCCAAAAGGGCTGATTTAACTGATAAGCATACCATCGGATGATAATGGTATAACCATAAAATATTATATAGTGTTGTATAACAAAAAGCAAGGGGATTTCACTTCCATACAGCCCGCAGGCAGTGCAATCGCGTAACAGCATTGCGCGGATGCTGCATTTGAGAGGGGGAGATTTCCTGTTGTTTCCGGCACTGCCAGCAGTATAACCGGATGGTTATAAAAGCAATAACGCAATTCTTATTGGCAATTCGTCTTCGGATGTTTTAATATAATAAAAAACATGGAAGGAGCATACGATGGAAAGAAAATATCCACACCTTTTTTCGCCCCTGAAGATTGCCGGCGTAACGCTCAAAAACCGTATAATCTCTGCGCCGATGGCGTTTCCGGATATATCGCCCGAAGGTTATCTGACTCCGGAGGCGGCCGCATTTTATGAGCTTCGAGCAAAAGGCGGGGCCGCTGTCGTCACCGTATCGGAATGTATGGTCGACACGGTTTACGGAAAAAGTCACAACATAAATATAGCGCTGGACATGCCCAACGCGCTGCCCGGACTTGCAACCACGGCTGCTGCGATAAAGCGCCACGGAGCGATCCCCTGTGCAGAGCTCAATCACAGCGGTATGCATTCCGGCGCGGATAATCTGGACAAAAGCAAAAATAAGCTCAACAAGCGTTTCGGACCCAGCGCATGTGTTCTCGATAACGGTTCCGTTATCGAGGAGATGCCTGCTGAAATGATACACGATCTGGTCGAAAAATTCGGAAAGGGTGCGGCGCTCGTAAAGAAAGCCGGTTTTGAGATGATACTGCTGCACGCCGGACATGGGTGGCTCTTGCAGCAGTTCCTCTCGCCTGCGGACAACCACAGAACGGACGAGTACGGCGGAAGCCTTGAAAACCGTGCGCGTCTGACGCTGGAGATAATAGATGCGATCCGCGCCGAGGTCGGACCGAAGTTCCCGATCGAGATACGCATCAGCTCCGAGGAGTATCGCGAGGACGGTTACGGACTCGATACGGCGCTGGAGTTTGCAAAGCTCGTCGAACCGAAGGTCGATCTGATACAGATGTCGACGGGCAGCCATGAGGGCTCCTTTGACAAGACCCATCAGCCGATGTTTGTACCGCGAGGAGGACTGGTGCAGTATGCAGAGGCTGCGAAAAAGGTTCTGACAAAACCGGTCTCTGCCCTTGGCGCACTCAGCGATCCCGCGATGATGGACGAACTCATAGCCTCGGGAAAGTGCGACACCGTCGAGATGGCGCGCCAGCTGCTGGCAGACCCGTACTGGCCGAAAAAAGCTTACACCGGCCGTGACGACGAGATCGTTCACTGCTGCCGCTGTTTTACCTGCATGGGCGAGCGCATGGCCACCGGACGCCGAATCTGCTCGCTCAACCCCGTGATCGGACATGAATATGAATTGAATTTTGCCCAGCACCCGACGACGCCGAAGCGCGTCCTGATCGCGGGCGGCGGCCCGGCCGGACTGACCTGTGCCCTCGTTGCGGCACAGCGCGGACATAAGGTAACGCTCTGCGAAAAGCGCGGAGAGCTTGGCGGCGCGCTGCGTGCCGAACGCGCGATACCGTTCAAGTCTGATCTGTTTGCTTTCGTTGCGGCACGGGAGACGCAGCTGAGAAAGGCGGGAGTTGAGATCCGCCACGGAACAGAAGTGACCCCGGAACTCTGCGAGGAACTGAAGCCCGACGTTCTGGTCTGCGCCGTCGGCGCGGAGCCGATCGTGCCGCCGCTTCCGGGCATCGGCGGGAAAAACGTCGTCATTGCCAATGACCTTTCCGAGCCGGAGACAAAGGTGGGCGGAAGCGTCGTTATCCTCGGAGGAGGGCTTGTCGGCTGCGAGGCCGCAGTGCATCTTGCGGAGGAAGGTAAAAAAGTCGCGATCGTTGAGATGCAGGATCGTGTCTGCCCCGACGCCAACGGCCGCCACCGTCCGATACTGCTTGAGCGCATGGCGCACGACGGTGTTGAGATACACACCGGTATGCGTGGACTGCGTGTGACGGACGAGGGCCTGGTGTGTGCCGATGCGGAGGGGGACGAGATCCTTTATGCGGCGGATACCGTTATCTGTTCCGTCGGACAGCGCCCGCTGGAGACCGTTGCGGACGCTCTGCGTGACTGCGCGCCGGAGGTCGTCAATATCGGGGACTGTGTACGCCCGGGAACGGCGACGCAGGCCAACTTCCGCGCCTATTTTGCAGCGCTGGATATATGAAACACATATAAAAACACTACCCCCATGCGGCTATTCTGCCGCATGGGGGTTTTTGAACGGTAATGTATCAGCTTTTGACTATCCAGCTTCCGCTTTCTGGAGCGGAGGCGGATATGGGAACGAAGCGGGCCCCGGCGTCGCCGGAGGTCATCGCCGCCTGCGCGGCGGCGCGCTTTGTCTCGACCTCGCCGGAGGCGCAGGGATAGCAGACGCGGTCGAACATCATGAAAAAGTTCTTTTCGTTCTGGCCGGAGCCGCTGCCGTCCAGGACGGCGGAGAGAGTCAGCTCAAGACCGCCGGTGTTTTTTATCAGCCAGTTGGAAAAGCTCAGTATCGCCGTTTCGGCATCCGCCTCATACGCCATCTCCTGGGAGTAGATGTATTCCGCGGCGGGCATGGAGAGGTTTGTCAGAATGACCTCGTCAAAGCCCATGGCGTCAAGCTCCGTGAGCAGTTCCAGAATATAGGTGCGCACGAAGCCGTTATAAGGATCGAGCCTTCCGCCGGCGCTGTCAAAGACCGTCGCTCCGTCCGGCGTTGTAAGAACGGCGTTGGGGTTGCGGGAGACTATCAGAT
Source organism: uncultured Oscillospiraceae bacterium (assembly GCA_934515035.1). GTDB lineage: Bacteria > Bacillota > Clostridia > Oscillospirales > Oscillospiraceae > CAKSXP01. The sequence continues at coordinate 4,607 of CAKSXP010000084.1, read as the reverse complement.
CGTCCGCACACACGGATATCTGCGCGGCGAGATAGAAGCCGCCGTCCTTCAGCGCGGCTATCGGCTCCGTGAGAGACGAGCTTCCCGCCGTGCCGTATGAAGCGGCGGTGGCGGAATATGAGTTCCAGCTCAGAAGGCCGCCGGCCGGCTTCATGTCCAGCACCAGCGCGGAAGCGCCCATCGACTCTGCCGCTTCCGCCGCGGCGGCAAGGCCGTCCGCCGAAATATCGGCCTGTCCGACGAAAAGCGCCCGAAGCTGTTCAATATTCTCTCCCGCGCCGGTCTCTATGTTTTCATAGTCCGGTTCATCGATGACGAGCTCCGCCTTCGGCGTTGTGCGCACGGTGCTGTCCGGCTCCCCGGCGCTGCCGTCATCGGACAGAAAGGGGAGGTCCAGCGAAACTCCGTCCGCGGTCGTAACGACATACTTTTGCAGCGTGTAAAACAGCACGACGGCGAGGACGATGACCGCGCCCAGCACACAGAGCAGGGCAACGGCAAGCTTTCGCCAGGGTCTGCGCCCTCTGTATATGTCTTTTGGTCCGTAGGCCGTTTTAACTCACTCCCCGTTTTCCAGCTCGGTTATGAGTGCGACGCGGCGTGCGTGGCGTCCGCCCTCAAATTCCGTCGTGAGAAAGGTTTCGGTTATTTTCTGGGCAAGGCCGCTGCCGATAACGCGCGCGCCCATGGCGAGGATATTCGCGTCATTGTGGCGGCGGGTATATTCCGCGGAATAGCAGTCGCCGCAGAGAGCGGCGCGCACGCCCTTTATCTTGTTCGCGGCGATGGAGATGCCGATGCCGGTGCCGCAGATTATGATGCCCTTTTCGCATTCGCCGCCAGCGACTGCGCGGGCGACGGCGGCGCCGTAAACCGGATAGTCGCAGCTCTCCTCGGAATAGGTGCCGAAGTCCCTGTATTCATAACCGTTGTCCGAGAGATATTTCATGATCTCCTGTTTGAGGGCGTATCCGCCGTGGTCGGAGCCGATTGCAATCATTTTATTTTTCCTCCTATATCCGGATAAATTCCGGTTTTCTGTTTTTAAATCCGGTAATATACCGGAAGCCGGCGTTTCTTATGAGCTCAAGCCCCTCGCGCAGGCCGCCGCCCGCGTCGGACACCATGTGCGCGTCGCTTCCGAGGGTTATGATCTCGCCGCCCAGCTCGCGATAGCGCCGCACAACGTCAAAGCCCGGTATCGTCTCGCCGATGAGCGCGTTGCGCAGTCCGGAGGTGTTGACCTCAATGCCGGTGCCGTTTTCGACGGCTGTTCTGAGCAGAAGGTCGAGCTCGTCTCCGAATGAGGCCATGTCGGCGCGGACGTCGAAGCCTGCCTTCATCATATAGCGGCGGGTATAGCCGATGTGCGCGATGACGTCCACGAAGGGGAGAGCCGCCGTTTCCGTCAGCTCCGCAAGATAGCGGTGCATCAGATCGACGCAGTGCTCGCGGCTCTCATAGGGCAGACAATAGAAGTCGCATTCGCCGCGGATGGAGTGCAGCGAGCCGAGAACAAAGTCAAGCTCCGGCGTGCCGGCGATCTCCGCCGCGCGGCCGGCGTCGTGGCAGGCTTCGCCCAGCTCGATGCCGATGCGCACTTCGGGCAGCGTGAGCCCGGCCTCGCGGGCCTCGCGGTATTGCTCGAGAGCGCCGGGCCAGTAGTCGAAGCAGTTGGGGTCGGGCTTTCCCGTCGTGTAGTGATCCAGATCGCAGTGATCGGTGAAGCACACGACCGCGACGCCGCGTTCTCCCGAGGCGCGCGCCATGTCGAGCATCGTGTCAAAGCCGTCGGAAGAGCAGTTTGAGTGTATATGAAAATCAGTAAGCATAATTTATCACCAGGGCCACATTCCGGGTATCCATTTGAGGAATGCCTGAATATAACTGACGGAAACCTTTGCTCCCGCAAGCACGGGATAAAACAGAACAAACAGAGCGAGGCAGGCGCCCGTGAAGCCGTAAACCGGCGCGCGCCAGCGCCTCCATGTGCGGCGCATCGTGTTCATGACATGGCATACCGCAAGAACGATGAACACCATGCAGGGGAAGTAATGGTAGGCGAAGGTGAGCCGGGAGACGAGCACCCAGGGCAGAAGCTGGGACAGATAGCCGATGAAGATGAAAAGCGCTTTTTTGTCCTTTCTGAAAATGCCCTGCCAGCCCATCGTAAGCACGGCCAGCAGTCCCGCCCAGCAGAGGATGGGATTTGTGAACGCGCCGAAGCAGGCCTTTTCGCCGTCGGAAAAGTATTGGCTGTAATAGAGTATCGGACGGATGTCGAACAGCCATTGATACCAGTGGGAGGAATACGGATGCGTGGAAACAAGGCCGGAATGATAGGAGAACATGTATTTCTGGTTGTTTATAACGATGTCGAGGTATTCGCGCGTGAAATACATCGAAAAGCCGCTCAGCCCGCTTGCTCTGCCGTAAGGATAATAGCTCAGGTAATAAATGACGACGGGGACCAGAACGAAAAACACACAGCAGAAAAGTATGTTGGCGAAAAGCTCACGGAGAAACTGAGTCCCGCGCCTGACTCCGTACATGTCCCTGCCGCGGAATATCCAGTACAGCAGCCAGATCAGAGCAAGACCGGCTCCGGCATATACGACCGTCCACTTGCAGGCGCAGCCGACGCCGAAGCTGACGCCGCACAGAGCGAGCGAGCATTTCGCTCTGCCGCCGCTGCCCGTCAGCCAGCGGTACATGAACAGATATGACAGCAGGATGAAAAACACGGCATAGGTGTCTATGGTCGCGATGCGCGTCTGAACAAAGTGCATGAAGTCGAACGCGAACATAAGCGTTCCGCAGGAGGCGATGGCCGTGCTCGAGAACAGGTTCTTGAGCAGCAGGTAAAGAAGCGGAAGCATCAGAACGCCGAAAAGCGTTCCCATAAAGCGCCAGCCGAAGGGCGTCATTCCGAAAATGCGTATGCCGACGGAGATGATGAGTTTGCCGAGAGGCGGGTGGCTGATCTCGTAGGGGTATATGTTCTCAACGTTTTCATAGGCCGTGCGGGCGTGGTATATCTCGTCGAAATATGCGCTGTTGTACTGGGTCTTGCCCTCCGCGGGGACAAGCTCCTGCTCGTCGAACAGGGGCGCGCAGCCCAGGTCATATATAAGCTCGTCCGCCGGTATGAGCGAACCGCTCCCGTCGTACAGCGCAAGTTCGCCGAGATACAGGTCGCCGCCCGAGATGATGCGGACGTACTTGACGCGCTGGAACGGCTCCAGAAGCTGTGCGTACTGCCATTTGAAGAGGTCGGCATAGCTCTGGGGCATGGCGGTCTGGTCGACCCAGTTTTCGCCGTCGAGCGAGAACTGAAGATAGTAGTCCCCGTGCTTAAGGCCCGTGTAATACTGCACGGAGCTGATCTCCTGCTCCTCCCGCAGCTCGATGAGGACATAGCGCCCGCGGTCGTCGAAGTGGCAGAAGCTCTGCGGGGCTTTGTTTTCTCCGAGGTTATAAAACGCGGTGAAGCCGTACAGCAGCGTGATGACCGTCATGGCGAATGCGTCGATGCGCGTCAGCCTTCCGCGGTTTTCCGGGAAGCCGGCGCTTTCGCCGTCCCGCAGGCAGAAATCCGTCAGCGCGGAGTTGCCACGGCGCAGCGAGAGCCAGTATGACAAAAACAGCGTCAGAACACAGGACGCCGCGATCACTGCGATGATGACTGAGAATACCTCCACGCGGCCGCCTCCCTTCATAATTACAACAAAGTATTCTATCATATCAGACGTTGTAAGTCCAATATTTGTTTTCGCTTTTGACTGCTGGGGCCGTTTTTTCATAAAAACGACGCTCTCAGATTATATCCCTCCGGACGTTGCCGGTATTCAGGCGGAAAGAATATGCAGCTGCTTCTGTGTGCGTTCCAGTTCGGCATTACATTCCTCAATGGTTTGCGGCAGTCTTTTTCATGGCACCTTCCCCTTATAAATCCGTTTTTTAAAGCATCAGATATCATTGTTTCATCTCGGACAGATTAGGCGCTTTTTTTATGAGCGCCGTTCTGTTTTGCCCACTAGCTCGCCATCCTGCTAAGCGAACAAATGGGGATCGGTTTGTCAGATCATGGTTTTCTCCAGAAACTTCTCCATCAAATCAATATAGTGCTCCGACTGAACGATAAATCCTACGTGACCGCCCGGAACATTGAGAATTTCTGCATCCAGCTTTCTGAACAGATCCGCAAGACGGTCCTGATCCTCTTTTTTGAAAATGTCTCTCTCCGGAAGGAGGACCTGTATCTTTCCCCTCAGATACCCGAAATCACTTTCTTTGAAAAGCGGATAGTCCTTCAGCATATACACACACCGAAAACTGTGAATGAACCGCTGCTTATAGTTCAGGTCAGAAGCCACTACCTCATAAAACCCTCTGCCATAGTTCCGATCCTCTTCCGATTCGCATTCCAAAAATCCCGTGCTCTTTTTCAGCAGCAGCTTCATTTCCGTTTTTGCGGGAACGAGCTTCAGTAAAAAGAGGAGTACCGGAGTTGAAAATCGCTCTTTTTGGATGTCTCTGACATAATCGGAATCGATCGTCAAGGTGGTCGTCAGGATCATGGTCAAAACGGATTCCGGATGCCTTTT
>CAKSXP010000083.1 GCA_934515035.1 uncultured Oscillospiraceae bacterium | reverse complement strand
AGTTTTTATCTGCGCCTGTCTTGCGTGCAGGGGCGGCGAGTGTTATACTATTGTGACTACGCCATCGGTTGACAGGGGCAGGCACGGTTTTGACGGTCAGAACCGCGCCCATGCAGCGTCAGCATCCCTGCCGGCCGACAGCACACATATGGACGTGACAGAAAATGACACTTGACGAAACTCTTGACTTTATCCACAGCGTTAAATGGCGGGGCTCAAAGCCGGGGCTGTCCCGGACGGAAGAGCTTATGGAAAGGCTCGGCTCGCCTCAGAAACGCTGCAAATTCATACACATTGCCGGGACCAACGGCAAGGGCAGCACCTCCGCGATGCTGGCTTCCATCCTCACCAGAGCGGGATATCGCACGGGACTTTACACCTCGCCTTACCTGTTCCGCTTCAACGAGCGCATGGTGATAGACGGCGTTCCGATCCCGGATGACGAGCTGTGCCGTCTGGCTGAAAAAATAAGACCGCTGGCCGAGAGCATGGCGGACAAACCGACGGAGTTTGAGATCGTGACCGCCATCGGCATGGAATTTTTCGCTTCACACCGCTGCGACTATGTCGTGCTCGAGGTCGGCATGGGCGGCCGGCTGGACTCCACCAACATAATCGACCCGCCGGAGGTCGCCGTTATGACGCGCATCGGGCTCGACCACACGAACGAGCTCGGCAATACTATCGAGGAAATAGCGGTCGAAAAGGCGGGCATAATCAAACCCGGCTGCACAGTCGTTGCATATGAGCAGGAAAAAAGCGTGATGGACGTTTTCATGAACGCCTGCGTCGAGCGCGGAGCGGAGTTCCGTGCCGCGCAGTTCTGCGGCATCAACGAGATCGGATTCTCGCGGGAAGGTCAGACCTTCTCCTACAAAAACTCCGGCAGGCTGGAGCTTCCGCTGCTCGGCCGTCACCAGCTTCGCAATGCCGCCGTCGTCCTCGAGTGTGTCGAAGCACTCCGGGACAGGGGGGCGGAAATAAGTCCGCAGGCCGTTGCGGAGGGTCTGGCTTCGGTCGTCTGGCCCGCCCGGTTCGAGATTGTTTCCCGCAGTCCGTGGTTTGTCGTGGACGGAGGGCACAATCCGCAGTGCATTGAAACCGTGCGCGACAACCTTCTGGAATACTTTCCGGACATGCGCCGCGTTCTGCTCGTCGGGGTCCTGGCCGACAAGGACTACGACAGGATGTTCTCAACGCTCATCCCGATCGCCGACGAATTCGTTACCGTAGCGCCGGACAACCCGCGCGCCCTCGGCGCCGAAGAGCTGGCGGAGTTCCTGATATCCAAGGGCAAGCGCGCGCAGAGCTGCGCCACTATCGAACAGGGCGTTGCAAAGGCCGTTTCCCTCGCGGACGAAAACACCGTCGTGTGCGCCGCCGGCTCTCTCTATATGGCCGGGGCGGTTCGGGCCTGCTTTGGCCTGACTTAACTCCATAAAACCACCTGCACTCTATCCGCAGAGTAGGACACGGCGCGTCAAGTGCCGGGGGATGGGAAGTTGCCTCCGGACGAAAGCCTGTTTACAGGCTGCGATGCCGTGACCGCATCCGCTGCCACTTTGGGGACACGTTCCCTTCCGTGGTTGCTCTTTAAAGGAGGACCATTATGAAAAAAAAGCTTTCTCTCAAAACGCTCTGCCAGTGCGCGCTGCTTGTCGCGCTGGAGATCGTGCTCAACCGTTTCTGCTCTATCCAGACGCCCTTTCTCAAGATCGGTTTTGCGTTTGCCGCGGTCGTCATGGGCGCCATGCTCTATGGACCGGCCGGCGGCGCGCTCGTCGGCGGTCTCGGCGATATGATCGGCGCTCTGCTTTTCCCCTTCGGACCGTATCACCCCGGTTTCAGCGTCTGCGGTGCGTTCATGGGCGCAGTCTACGGTTATTTCATCGCCGTTCGCTCAAAGCGTTTTGACAACCACGTTCGTCTGCGCTTCTGGCCGAACACCGTTCTGCCTGTTGTCATAAACTGCGTCGTTTTCTCGCTCCTGCTCAACACGCTGTGGATCTCGCAGCTCTATGACAGCAAAAGCTATTGGGGATATTTCATCAGCCGCATCCCGCAGGAACTGGGGCTCGGCGCCGTCAAGCTGGCCGCTATCCCCCTGCTTGCCCCGATAGCCCGGAAGCTTTGCCGGATGGGCTTTGTTGAATAACTGCGAAACGAGGTTTTGAAAACATGCGGATCATGGCAATCGACTTCGGCGACGCCCGCACCGGCCTTGCCGTTTCGGACCTGACGGCCACCCTGTGCGGGGAGGCCTGGACAGTCTCCGAATGGGACGCCGGACGGCTTTCCCGGCTGATCGCGGACGAAGCGCGTAAGCGCGGCGTAGGAACGCTTGTGCTCGGCCTGCCTAAGAACATGGACGGAAGCGAAGGCCCCCGCGCGGAAAAAAGCCGCGCTTTCGCCGCTATGCTGGAGGAAGAGTCCGGCCTTCCCGTTATCATGTGGGACGAAAGGCGCACGAGCATAGACGCTCACCGCATACTGCACGACAGCGGCAAAAAAATGAAAAAGCACCGCCAGACGGTGGACGCCGTAGCCGCCAGTCTCATACTGGAAGGCTATCTTAATTCACCACTCAATAAATAATTTTATTATAAAAGGAGAATCATCATGTCTGTACCGACCCCCCATATAGAAGCCATGCCCGGCCAGATCGCAAAGACCGTCCTTATGCCCGGCGACCCTCTGCGTTCCAAATTCATAGCGGAGACCTATCTTGAAAACCCCGTGCTCGTGAACAACGTCCGCGGAGTTCAGGGATATACAGGAACCTGGAAGGGCACTCCCGTCACCGTGCAGGCAAGCGGCATGGGCATTCCCTCCATCGGCATTTACAGCTGGGAGCTTTATAACTTCTACGGCGTTGAGAGCATCATCCGCATCGGCTCTGCCGGCGGTATCAACGACGAGCTCAAGCTGATGGACATCGTCGCGGCTCAGGGCGCCTGCACCGACTCCAACTTCGCCCACCAGTTCAGCCTGAACGGAACCTTTGCCCCCATCGCGGACTTCACGCTCCTGTCCGAGGCCGTCGCGGCCGCCGGGGACAAGGGCGTTGACATGCGCGTGGGCAATCTTCTCTCCGCCGACAACTTCTACAACGACGGCTCCGACGGCATGGATCAGTGGAAAAAGATGGGCGTTTACGCCGTCGAGATGGAGGCCGCCGGCCTTTACCTCAACGCCGCGCGCTGCGGAAAACGCGCGCTGTGCCTCTGCACGATATCCGACCACATCTACCGTCCGGAGGCCCTGACCTCCGAAGAGCGCCAGCTTTCGCTCACGCAGATGATCGAGATAGCGCTTGACACCGCCGTTCGTATGGAAAAGCACTACAACTGACCGTAAGCTTTCCTGCACGGACATCATGCACTGAAAGAGAGGAAGCAGCACTATGAAGAAAATACTTTCACTTATCCTTGTACTGTGTCTCGCGATAAGCATTTTCCCCATAGCCGTATTCGCAGACTATACCCCGAAATACACCGTCTACGCCGACGGTCTTTACGAGCTGGGGCTGTTCCGCGGCACCGGCACGGACAAGAACGGCAAGCCCGTTTATGAGCTTGGACGCACACCGACCCGCGCGGAAGCTCTGACGCTTCTCATCCGCCTGCTCGGCGAAGAGGAAGATGCGCTGGAATGCACCGGCGGACACCCCTTCACCGACGTTCCCGCCGGGAACTGGGCGGAGCCGTATGTCTCCTATGCCTACGCAAAGGGCTATACCAACGGCATGAGTGCCACGACCTTCGCCCCCGGTGAGACAGCGAACGCAAATATGTATCTCACATTCCTTCTCCGCGCGCTGGGATATGACGATTCCCGCGGAGACTTCAGCTACTTCACGGCATATAAAAAGGCAGCGGAGACCGGCATCTGCCGCAGCGGTGAATACGTCTCCGGCTCCTTCTACCGCGACGACTGCGTTTACACAAGCTGGCGCGCGCTTCTTGCCGGATGCAGCGACGAGAGCGGAAGCCTTGCCTCGCGTCTTTCCGCCTCCGGCGCAATTGACGGCGAAAAGGCGCGGGAACTCGGCCTGCTGTATAATTCCGGAGTTTACGGCATAACCGTCTCCGGCACTGCCGCCAGCGTCGAGGTCTGTGCGCCGGAGGGTATGCAGGTCAGCGTCACCGTCCTGCGCGAGAACGGGAATTACGCCGCCTCCGGCTCCGCCAAAACTACGGATGGCCACACCGCCGTTTCGGTCCCGCTCAGCGGGCTTCCCTCCTCTTATGTCATCTCGGCACAGATCGTGAACGGGCTTGGCATCCCCCTCTGCGACGAATACACCAGCCGCGAATACACAAAGGACTTCCAGACCTTTATGGCCAAGACGCCCGAGGATTTTGCGGGCCAGACCATAATCACCTTTGATGATGAGGCCGACAACTTTGCAGTCATCGGGAACAGCGTCAGGCAGTCCGAAGAGAGGCAGCACAACACGCTCATAAGCGCGGACGAGAAAAACGGGGTCTATGTTCTCGGAAACATCGACAGCACCGTCTCCTCCCTGCGCGAGGGCGACCTGTTTTACGATGTCTACGGCAGCGGCCCGTCCGATTACATAATCCTCAAGGTCGGCAGCATAACGCTGGAAAACTCCACCGCGACGATAACCGCGGCGCAGGCGGAAGTGAGCGAGTTTTTCGACTTTGCAAGGATAGACATGCAGTTCGACCCCGAGGACGGCGGATTTGACGCCTCGGACGCAGACGAGGGCGTGACCTATCTCGGCGTGTCCCGGACCGCATCGCTTCAGGATCTTGACGTGAGCATCAATCCCACGATGTCTCTGGAATTTGCGCTCAAGCTCTCGTACGGCAAGTTCCAGGGTGCCGGCAAATATGAGCTTGGCGTAAAGCTCCATATCAGACTGTTCGTTGACAACAAGCTTTTCGGCAAGGACAATTATGACATCACCGTCCAGCTCACAACGACCAACAAAATGTCGCTGGATTTCACGACCACTCTCGCCGAGGTCGCACCCCTCGGCGATCTCAAACTCGGCACATACAGCGTGCCGACGCCGATCCCCGGCATAACCGTCGATTTTGACGCCTATTTCATTTTCAAGCTGGCGGCCGAGGCCTCGTTCACCTACTCAAGGACGACAACGAATATCTCCGGCTTCAGATATTCCACCGACCTTGGCTATACGACCCTTGACGGAGACACGGCCTCCGACGAAAACCTTGACCTGTCCCAGGGCGTCAAACTCACTATCGGTCCTAGGCTCGATATCGGCATATCCGCCATCTGGATACTGCACATCAAGATGCGTGCGGACTCCGTCCTTGAGGTCAAGGTCGAACAAGCCGTCCCGGTGGACGATTCCAGAAAGCATCTCTGCGCGGCGTGCTTCCAGGGCTCCGTAAAAACGATAAAGTCGCTGAGCTTTGTCATTTCCGTCGGGATCGGTGAAAAGCTTGTCAAAGACCTGATAAATGTTCAGCTGGCCAAGATACCCAAGAAACACTTCGACTTCCACGTCTCGACGAACTCTCTCAGCTCGCCATACAAGTTCGCGCTCGGCGGCTGCGATAACTATTCCTACCGCGTCACCTTTGTTGTCGTCGATCCTAACGGCGACGCCGTATCCGGAGCAGCGCTCAGTCTCCCCGGATATCCGGACATGACTACGGACGCGGACGGCAAAGCTGCCGCATATCTCAAGGCGGGCCAGACGCTCACCGTCACGGCGAAGGAGACCGACAGCTACGCCGCGGTATCTGCCGCGTTCACAACGGTCAGCCGCACAATGACCGTCAAGCTCACGGTCAATGTGGCCTCCGCCGAAGAAAACAGCCCGTATCACGTCTCAGTCATGCGCAACAGCCTTACGACCACCATAAAATACACCTATGACAGCCACGGCAATCTGCTGAGCGAGACCACATCTAACGAAAACCAGGCCAAGTATTATCCGGATTATATCCCCGATCGCGAGTTCCACGAATATACATACAGCGGAGACAGGATCAAAAAGGAAAAAGTGACGAAATACGATGTCAACAGCACCTCTCCGGACAGTGAAGAAATATTCACCTATACCTACGACGAAAAGGGCCGCGTGATCTCCATGACGAACGAAGAATACGCTTTCGCCGGAGAGACGACCTATACCTATGACGCAAACGGCCGCCTTGTCCTTGAGTACTGGCAGAATAAAAACAATGCCTCCAACTACCACAGCTATGCCTATACCTATGACAAATACGGCAACACATTGACGATCGTATATCATCAGGATAACGGCATGGAGGACAGAGTCGAATACAAATACGTCTATGATGCCAAGGGACGCGTTATCAGCCGCACGCTCGGAGATGAGACGACCACGTATAAATACGACTCGGCCGGCAGAGTCATCGAAGAATCGGGAGAGGCCTGGAGCGGCGAACCGCTGGTCATAAAGTATTTCTATGACAAGAACGGATGCATGACCCGCGAAGAGCGTTATCTTGACGGAACCCTCGATTACTGGGCCGACTACGAATATGTCTACATCCCGGTGTAAGCCTGAAAAAGCCTGATTTTTCAGAAAAAAACGCAAAATAACTGTTGACCTCCCGGCGGGCAGGTGGTATATTATATATTACCTGTCAGCCGAGAGGCTTTTTTTGTGTGCGCAAAAATAGCTCCGCAGTATCTGAACAGGGAGGCAAACGGTCCCGTTAACGGACCAAATATTAAAGGAGGTGCCGTTATGCGAGTCAAAGTTACTCTCAGATGCAATGAGTGCAAGCAGAGGAATTACAACACCATCAAGAACAAGAAAAACACTCCTGACAAGCTTGAAATGAACAAGTATTGTCCTTTCTGCCGCAAGCACACTACCCACAGCGAAACCAAATAAGTCTCTTAATTGAAAGGATGTGCGAAAATGGCTAAAGAAGAGAACAAGAACAATGTCCCCGCCAAGGCCGCAAAGACCGCAGTTAAGAGAGAAGCCAAGCCCAAGAAGAGCTTTTTCAAGTCCATCGCCAAGTGGTTCCGTGAGATGAAGGCCGAACTTAAAAAGGTCGTTTGGCCCACGCCGAAGCAGACGCTCAACAACACAGTCGTCGCTCTGGTCGTTATGGTTGCCGCCGCGATAGTTCTCTGGGGCTTCGACAGTCTCGCCCAGGCGGCTGTTAAGGCTCTGATTTCCCTTGCAGGTTGACAAAAATGAGCGAAGCAGCAAAATGGTATGTTGTCCATACCTATTCCGGGTATGAAAATACGGTTGCCGCCGCTATCATGAAAGCGGCTGAAAACCGTAGGATGCAGGACCTTATTCACGAAGTCAACATTCCCCTCGAAACCGTTACCGAGCTCACCGAATCCGGCGAGAAAACGGTTGACCGCAAGGTTTTCCCGGGTTATGTGCTCGTAAAAATGATCATGACCGACGAAAGCTGGCATCTTGTCCGCAATGTCCGCGGCGCCACCGGTTTTGTCGGAAGTGACGGAAAGCCTGTTCCCCTGTCCGATAAGGAGATCCAGGATCTCGGCGTTGAGCGCCACGAGATCGTCGTCGGCTTCGAGCTTGGCGACACCGTCAAGGTCATTGACGGCCCGCTGGAGGGCTTCCTCGGCACTGTGGACGAGCTTGATGCGGACAAGGACCGCGTCCGCGTCATTGTCTCCATGTTTGGCAGAGAGACGCCGGTAGACCTCGAGATCGAACAGGTCGAACCGGTCAAAGATTAATCAGGAGGTGCTTTAAATTGGCACAGAAAATAGTTGGATACGCCAGATTTCAGGTT
>CAKSXP010000082.1 GCA_934515035.1 uncultured Oscillospiraceae bacterium | reverse complement strand
GAGCAGGAAGCCTCCATCGAGGCACTGTATGACGAGATGGAAGTCGACCTGCAAAAAAAGATCGACGGCATCAACCACCAGATCGACCTGCTGTCCGACAAGCGCAACACCATCATTCAGGTCAATCGTGTGGCCAAAACCGCCATCGACGTGTTCCATGACATTCTGGAAAAGGACAAGCTGGAGCGGAATGACCTGGAGCTGCTGATCGACAAGATTCTCGTCTTTGAGGATCATCTGGAAATTAAGCTCAAAGCCGACATCGACACGCTGCTGCGCTGCGGGACCCTCCCCGCGGAAACGGAGGATGCCGCAAATTTTAAGCAAGGCACGGAAAATATCGAAAATGTGCTGATCCAGTCCTCAAAAGGCCGCGAGGACAAGGTTTTCCGTGTCAATGTCATCAGCAACGGCGACCCGTTGGAGATTTACACCGAGAAGGACGGGGAGGTCATATTTAAAAAGTATTCGCCCATGGGCGAGCTGAGCGAGTTCGCCGACCAGATGTGCGAATCGCTGTTCCGGGCAGCGGAACGCACCGCTGCTATCTGCGACCGCGACGGAGTTATTGCGGCGGCCGGCAGCGGAAAGCGCAATCTCATCGACCGCTCCGTCACGCCCGAGCTCGAGCGCATAATGGAAAAACGCGGCACATTCAGCCATTCCGACGGCAGCAGCCCCGTCCACGCCGTCAGCGGGGACGAGCGCTATGCCGTGTCCGTGGCCGTTCCCATACTCTCAGAGGGCGACCTGATGGGCTGCGTCATGTTCCTTTCCGAATCGGGCGAGGCCGCCGGAAGCGTCGAGATGAAGCTGGCGCAGGCAGCGGCGGGCTTTCTTGGAAGACAGATGGAATCCTGACTTTTGAGAATTTTGCAACGCATGGTTCATTTGCCGCAGGATAGGGGGCATTTTGAGGTTAAACGCTCAAAATGTCCCCTATTTTGTGTTTTTTGCACCGCACATTTGTTTTTGTGCTTTGTCGGATTTATTGACAATTGACCGGCCGAGGCTGTATAATCTTAGTCGTAAGTGACAATAAGGAGGATACTCACGATATGCTGAAAAAACTCAAGCACGTTGGCATTGCCGTTAAGAGCATCGACGAGACCATGGCACGCTGGTCCAAGCAGTTCGGAGCCGTCGAGGTCCGCGAGCGCAAGACCTTCGAGCCCATCGGCCAGACCTCTACTCTGGTTCAGATCGGCGATACCTTCATAGAGCTCATGGAGCCCTGGGGCACCGAGGAGAGCACCATCTCCAAGTTCCTTGCCAACAACGGCGAAGGATTCCATCACCTGTCCTGGCTGACCGACGACGTCAATGCCGAGGGCGAGCACCTCACCGAGACCGGCGTTAAGGTCCTTGGCCAGGGCCAGCCCGTCATCTTCACCCACCCCAAGTCCACCGGCGGCCTCGTTTTCGAGATCACCGAGATGGAGGACTGATTCCGACCATCGCGGAAGAAAAAAACGTAAATATCGGCTTTTGCCGTATTTTATCACTTAAAAAGGAGTTAATTTACAATGGCTGAAAGATCTGCAAAGAGACCTGAAATGAGCTATGCCCACCTGTCCGATCAGTGGAAGGGCGCTACCAGAGATCAGATCGACGAATGGGTTCCCACTTTCACCGTGACCGACGGCGACCGTCGTCCCGTTATGCCCGAGTCCAACTGGATCCTGCCCCCCGAGTACACCTTCGAGGAGTATAAGAAGATCCTCGAGCCCGTTTTCTGGCTCACCCGCAAGGACGGCATCATCGAAGCCCGCGCCCATACCGAGGACCACGGCCTCATGTGGGGCACCACTCCTCACGCTTTCGTCCACAAGCTGTTCCAGTATGTCGGCGACGACCGTGACGCTCAGATCCTGATCTTCGGTTCCTCGGGACCCAACTTCTTCGAAGGCCTTGGCCCCCAGGATTGCTACCGCGACACCAGCAAGCCCTTCCTGCCCATGAGCGAGTGGGACACCAACTACGACTGGACCCTCTTCGATCATCAGTATCATGACGGTACTCATGACATCGAGGCTGAGATCTCCGGCCTTGACATCCCCACCATCGGCATCTGGAACGGCGGCACCTTCCACAGCGACCTGTTCCTCCTCTGCGACATCACCCTCGCCACCGAGGATGCATGGACCGTCGAGCAGCACTTCCGCCTCAACATGGTTCCCGGCGACGGCGTCCAGATCGCATGGCGTAACCTCATGGGCCGCAAGAGATTTGCTTATGCTGAGCTGACCGGCGAGATCATCACCGCCCGCAAGGCTCTTGCATGGGGCATGATCAACGAGATCCTCCCCGACCTCGAGAGCTGCTACAAGCGCGCTTGGGAGATTGCCGAGCTCATCATGCACTCCTCCACCCGTCAGACCCGTCACCTCACCACCCAGATCATCCGTATGCCTTGGAAGGAAGACGTCGCCAAGGAGCTCCGCGGTTCCTTCGCAGCCGAGATGTGGAACACCCGCACCGAGCAGTCTCCGCACGACCAGTTCTACTGGGAGAGCGCCGTTGCCAACGCAAAGGCCGTTATGGAAGCCGAGAAGAAGGGCAAGGTTGTCAAGCCCCGCATCGGCAAGTACATCGAGGAAGACGTTATCTGCTGAGCACCTTCCGAAACGTAAACATTATAAAAAAACAGGATGCTTATGCATCCTGTTTTTTTATAACTGAGCGCCTGCTGCGCGAAGCGCCATATTCCACAGAAACAGGCGCGTCCGGAGCGCGGCAAAAGGGAATAAATGTACGTGTCCGGCGGGAAACTGTGCAAAATGACCGTTGCGGCGTCCGCCGGGGGTGGAAATTTTCTCACAAAGCCGAATAGTTTTGCGTTTATTAATATTGAGTTCCGGGCGAATTCATGGTATAGTCTTTCACAGATGGAACAATGTTTGCGGCGGAAGCCGCAATGACTTTTGTCGGAGGAAATATAATGAAGTTTTCGCAGATGCCCTATGAACGCCCCGACGTTGACAAGGTCGAGTCCGGGCTTGAGGAGCTTACGCAGGCGCTTGAAAACGCGGAAAGCTACGACGCGGCGAGAGCTCTGTTTCTGAAAAAAGAAGAGATGCTCAGGCATCTTTATACAATGTCAACACTGGCGAGCATCCGCCACTCCATCGACACGCGCGACGAGTTTTACGACGCGGAAATGAAGTTCTGGAACGGAAAGTCGCCGGAGCTTGAGGAGTATGTGCAGAACTGGACGCGCGCCATGCTCGAAAGCCGCTTCCGCAGCGAGTTCGAGGCGGAGTTCGGCGATCTGATGTTCGTGAACGCCGAGATCGCGCTCAAGAGCTTTTCGCCGGAGATAATCCCCGAGATGCAGCAGGAAAACGAGCTTACGCAGGAGTATGAAAAGCTTCTGGCGTCGGCCCAGATCCCCTTTGAGGGCGGGGTCTATACGCTTTCCCAGCTCACGCCATACAAGAGCGATCCCGACGATGCGCGCCGCCTCGCCGCATGGAAGGCGGAGGGGCAGTGGTACAAGGATAATCAGGAAAAGCTCGACGATATATATGACAAGCTCGTGCACCTGCGCGATGCGATGGGCCGCAAGCTCGGCTACGACGGATATACGCAGCTCGGCTATTACCGCATGGACCGCAACTGCTACACCAAGACGGACGTCGAGGCTTTCCGTCTTGCCGTGCAGAAATATCTTGTTCCCGTTGCGGACAAGGTATACCGCAAACAGGCCGAGCGCCTCGGCAAGACCTATCCGATGAGCTTTGCCGACAACGCGCTGGAGTTCCGCAGCGGAAATCCGCGCCCCGTCGGAACGCCGCAGGATATTCTTGAGATGGGCCGCAGGTTCTATGACGAGCTTTCGCCCGAAACGAGCGTTTTCTTCCGCACGATGCTCGATAACGAGCTGCTGGACGTCCTCTCGACGGAGGGGAAACAGTCGGGCGGCTACTGCACCAGCCTTCAGGAATACCGCGTGCCCTTCATCTTTGCAAACTTCAACGGCACCCAGGGCGACGTCGAGGTCGTGACGCACGAGGCGGGACACGCCTTCGAGGCATGGACGAACCGCGACCGCGTCCCGATGGAATACATCTGGCCCAGTCTCGAGGCCTGCGAGGTCCACTCCATGAGCATGGAGTTCTTCGCGTGGCCGTGGGCGGAGGGCTTCTTCGGAAAGGATGCGCGCAAGTTCCGCTACAGTCATCTGGCCGCTGCGCTGACCTTTATCCCCTATGGCACCATGGTCGATCACTTCCAGCATGTCGTCTATGAAAAGCCGGAGCTGACGCCGAAGGAGCGCCACGCCGTCTGGAAGGAGCTTCTGGGCGTTTACATGCCGTGGATGAAGCTCGACGGCGAGATCCCCTTCTATTCCGAGGGAGAGGGCTGGCAGAGACAGCACCACATCTATTCCAGCCCGTTCTACTATATCGACTATTGCCTTGCACAGACCGTTTCGCTCCAGTTCTGGGCGCTTATCCAGGAGAACACCGAAAACGCATGGCAGCACTATATGGCCTATACCAGACAGGGCGGCAGTCGCACATTCACCGCGCTTCTGAAGAAAGCCGGACTTGACAGCCCGTTTGAAGAGAGCACGCTTCGCGGCGTGTGCGAAAAGGCGGAAAAATGGCTCGACGGCTATGACCTGACGGGAATAGAGTAAACCGTGGCCGAAAAGAAAAAACGCGCCGGGCGCCGGGCCTATCTTGACGATTTCCACCGGAGCGCCTCGGGCGAATATGTGTACGACGGCGAATATTATACCTATTTAAATAAAGGCAAAACAAGGGCGCGCGCCCTGACTGAGCTATGGTCGCTTGCGGCGGCCTGTGCCGCGGCCTCGGTCGTGAGCGGCTGCCTGAGCGCGAACGGAGCCGGAAACTGCATTTACGTTCTGCTTCCGTATGTGCTGGAGGTGGCTTTCGCCGGCAGCTTCATCTGGGCGCTGGCGCAGCTGACCACGGGAGGCGAGCCGCTGCCCGAATATATCCGGGATGCGACGATCCCCAAAATGCCCGGACGCGCGGCGGCCTGCGCCGCCGCCGCGGGGCTTGGGACGCTGGGCGAGGGAATATACCTCCTGCTGCACGGCTTCGGCGGAAAAACCGCCGCGTCGATAGCATATCTGGCGCTGAAACTCGCGTGCGCGGGCCTTGCGCTGCTTCTGCGGCGCCGCATAAAGGGTCTCGAGTGGCAGAAAAAACAAAAATGAGCAATTTTTTGCCCTAAAGTAATATTTTTTTACTTTATTTTTTCCCTGCATGCTATTATAATAGGAATGATAGTCTAGAGCACTGTACCTCTAAGGGAGCCCGCTCCCTTTCATGCCTGCACGGCAGGCATGATATGACCTTACCGAACCCTCCGCCGCGCGGAGGAAAAAACATCAGTGAACTCCGGGAACACCCCGTTTCTGTTCAAAGTATAAAAGGAGGATACACAAACATGAAAAACGCAAAGAAACTGCTCGCGCTGCTTCTTGCTCTTACCATGTGCTTCGCGCTTCTTGCCGGATGCGGCCAGAACGCTGAAGAGCCCACGGACGAGCCGACGCCTGCGGCAGACCCCACCGAAGCTCCCGCTGATGAACCCAGCGACGAGCCCGCTGCTGACCCCGACACCCCGCTGGTCGTCGGATACAGCCCCTTCTCCAGCAAGTTCTCTCCCTTCTTCTCTGAGACTGCTTACGACCAGGACGCTTATGCCATGACCCAGCTGGGCCTGCTCAGCTCCGACCGTACCGGCGCCATCATCCTCAAGGGTATTGAGGGCGAGACCGTTGAGTACAACGGAACTCCGTACACCTATTACGGACCCGCCGACCTGACCATCACCGAGAACGAGGACGGCACCGTTAACTACGACTTCGTCCTGCGTGAGGACCTCGTCTTCTCCGACGGCACTCCTCTCACCATCGACGACGTCATCTTCTCCATGTACGTTCTCTGCGACCCCACCTATGAGGGCAACAGCACCCTGTATGCACAGCCCATCCTCGGCATGGAAGAGTATCGTTCCGGCATGACCACCCTGTCCAAGGCTCTTGCAGCTGCCGGCCGCGACAACACCGACTTCACCAACTGGACCGAAGAGCAGCAGACCGCTTTCTGGAACGCTGTTGACACCGCTCTCGTTCCCTTCGCACAGGGCATCGTTGACTACTGCGTCGAGAACGGCTACAACGAGGAAGGCGACGTTGCAGGCGCTTCCAGCAACTGGGGCTTCTCCGGCACGGCCGAGACCGTCGAGGACTTCGCAATGGAGATCGGCAACCAGTATGGCTGGACCTGGTCCTCCATGGAAGGCGAAGTCGGCAACTCCGACTCTCTGGAATCCATGATGGACGCCGACGTCTACAACAACTACCCCGTCATGGGCGTTACCACCGGTGAGTCCGCTCCCAACATCGCGGGCATCCAGAAGACCGGCGACTACTCCATGAGCGTCGTTATGACCAAGGTCGACGCCGTTGCTATCTATCAGCTCGGCATCTCCATTGCCCCGATGCACTACTACGGCGATGCTTCCCTCTATGACTACGACAACAACAGCTTCGGCTTCCCCAAGGGCGACCTGAGCTCCGTCCGCGCAAAGACCACCCAGCCCATGGGCGCCGGCCCCTACAAGTTCATCAAGTTTGAGAACGGCGTTATCAACTATGAGGCCAACGATTCCTACTACCTCGGTGCACCCAAGACCAAGTACGTCAACTTCCTCGAGTGCACCACCGACGATGACAAGCTCAACGGCGTTACCACCGGCACCATCGACATCACCGATCCTTCCATGAGCAAGGACACCGCAGCAGCCATCGGCACCGCCAACGGCAACGATGAGCTCACCGGCGATGTTGTCACCACCGACCTCGTCAACAACCTCGGCTACGGCTACATCGGCATGAACGCCACCGTTATGAAGGTTGGCGACGACGGTGCTTCCGATGCTTCCAAGGACCTGCGCAAGGCCTTCGGCACCATCCTTTCCGTCTATCGTGACGTTGCTATCGACTCCTACTACGGCGAGCTCGCCAGCGTCATCAACTACCCCATCTCCGATACTTCCTGGGCTGCTCCGCGTCCGTCCGACGACGGCTACAAGGTCGCTTTCTCCACTGCAGTTGACGGCAGCGACATCTACACCGCCGACATGACCGCCGAGGACAAGTACGAGGCCGCCAAGGTCGCAGCTCTCGGTTACCTTGAGGCTGCCGGCTACACCATCGAGGACGGCAAGGCTGTTGCCGCTCCCGAAGGCGCTTCCCTCGAGTACGAAGCATGGATCCCTGCCGACGGCAAGGGCAACCACCCCTCTTTCATGATCCTGACTCTGGCAAAGGATGCCTTCGCTGAGATAGGCATCAACCTCATCATCAAGGACCTTGCAGTTTCCACCGAGCTCTGGACCGCTCTTGAGGCTCAGGAAGTTGCGATCTGGGCCGCTGCATGGGGCGCCACCGTTGATCCCGACATGTATCAGATCTATTACTCCGACGTTGCCAACGCCGGTACTGCCGGAGACGGCCAGAACCCGCTTGGCGGCGCCAACCAGGGCGGCTCCAACTACCAGTACTGCATCGCAGACCCCGAGCTTGACCAGCTCATCATGGACGCCCGCGTGACCACCGATCAGACCTACCGCAAGGCGATGTACAAGGCCTGCCTCGACATCATCATCGACTGGGCCGTTGAGATCCCTGTCTATCAGCGCCAGAACGCCATCATCTTCTCCACTGAGCGCGTCAACATGGACACCGTGACTCCCGACATCACCACCTTCTACGGCTGGCTGAACGAGATC
>CAKSXP010000081.1 GCA_934515035.1 uncultured Oscillospiraceae bacterium | reverse complement strand
CCTCCGGCGTGAGCAGGCTCATCTTATAGTAAGCTCCACGCACCTTGAATGAGCCGGTTATCTGAAGGTTTTCGGTTTTGAGCCAGATCTCGCTCTCTCTGTTGATATTCGGCGCAAGGATAACATCCGTCTTGCGGATAACGTCCTTCAGGACATAATTTGCATGATATATCTTATCGAGTGTAAGCATTATTCCAATTCCTTTTGATTTTGTTCTGCCAGAAGTCTGTTCGTATACTGCTCGGCACATCTGGCCGACCGTCCGCCCTTTTCGAGGGCGAATGCCTCTGCCCCGCTCTCCAGCTCTTCAACGGGCAGTTTTATCGCTTTTCTTTCCGCCAGTCCTCTGACTATCTCAAGATATTCCGTCTTATTCGGCGCCGAATACAGCACCGTCAGGCCAAAGCGTTCGGACAGCGACGCCTGTTCCTGTATGGTGTCCCGGCGGTGTACCTCGTCGCCGTCGCGCGCGGAAAAGCTCTCTCTAACCAGGTGCCGGCGGTTGCTGGTCGCATAGATCGCCGTGTTTCCGGCTCTTGCCGAGCCCGAACCCTCGAGTATCGCCTTCAGCGTGCCGAAAGAGTCGTCGTCCGCCGAAAATGACAGTTCGTCGATGAAAATGATGAATTTAAGCGGGTTTTCGCTCAGCTCCGCCATCACGCCGGGCAGCTCGCGCAGCTGGTCCTTTCTCATCTCGACAAGGCGCAGTCCCTCTCCGGCAAACTGGTTCGTGACCGCTTTTACCGTTGTCGATTTTCCCGTTCCCGCGTCTCCGTACAGCAATACGTTCAGCGCAGGAAGGCCGCGGAGAAGCGCGCGGGTGTTGTCCATGACCTGCCGCCGCTGCCGCGAATAGCCGATGAGGCCGGATATCTCCACGCGGTCCGGTGAGCGCACGGGTTCTATCGCCCCGTCACGCACGGCAAACATCGTGTGCCGCGCATAGATGCCGTATCCTTTTGAGGACAGGTTTTCCATCCGACGCATGTATTCGGCCGGGAAATCCAGCTCCGTCGTTTCATACTCCGGCAAAAAGCCGTCATATCTCACTGCTCCGGACAACTCCGCCGGGCTCAGCGCGGCGACAGCGCCGAGGATCTCAAGCTCGTTTTCGACACAGCGGTGCAGGACCTCAGGCACCGGCTCTCCCCGCGCCGCAAGACGGACATAGATGTTGTCGTCGTCCGCCGCGGCGTCAAGAAGCTGTTTTGAAAGGTCGAAGCCGCCGTCATAGACGGCTCCGACAAAATCGCAGTAGTCGCGCACAGAGCCCGTTTCCAGCAGTCTGCTCAGGGAAGCGAGCGGCCCGCTTTTCAGCAGAGAACGGAACACAACAAGCGAATCCAGCCCCGCGCGCAGCTTTTCAAGTTTGCCCGTCATGGCAGTTCCTCCGTTACTCGAGAATCGCGCCTTTCGCGGCAGAGGTCACATGTCTGGCATACCGGGCAAGATAGCCGGTGGTTATCTTCGGCGCCGGGCAGACCCACGCGCCGCGTCTTGCGGCAAGTGTTTCCTCGTCCACAAGAAGCTCTATCGAGCAGGCGGGAATGTCGATCGCAATAAGGTCGCCCTCTTCGACAAGGGCTATATTCCCTCCCTGCGCGGCCTCGGGGCAGACATGCCCGATCGACGCGCCGCGCGTAGCGCCGGAGAAACGTCCGTCGGTTATGAGCGCGACGTCCTTGTCAAGTCCCATTCCCGCGATGGCGGAGGTGGGATTGAGCATCTCGCGCATACCGGGGCCGCCCTTCGGCCCCTCATAGCGGATGACGACAACGTCGCCCGCCACGATCCTGCCGGCATATATCGCGGCGATCGCGTCCTCCTCGGAATCGAAAACACGCGCCGGGCCGGTATGCTTCATCATTTCGGGAGCGACCGCGCTGCGTTTGACGACGCAGCCCTCGGGCGCGAGATTTCCCTTCAGGACCGCGATCCCGCCGTCGGGAGAATAGGGATCCTCGATGGGACGGATAAGGTTCGTGTCACGGTTTACGACGCCCTCAAGGTTCTCGGCGAGCGTTCTGCCCGTGCAGGTCAGCACGCCGGTATCGAGCAGATCCCTCTTCGTCAGCTCTTTCATGACGGCGTAAACGCCGCCGGCTCTGTCCAGATCCTCCATATAGGTTTCTCCCGCCGGAGCAAGGTGGCAGAGGTTCGGCGTGCGGCTGGATATCTCGTTGGACTCGTCCAGATCGAGCTCTATTCCGCACTCATGAGCGATTGCAGGCAGATGCAGCATCGTGTTGGTCGAGCAGCCGAGCGCCATATCGACGGTATCGGCATTGCGGAAGGCCGCCCCGGTCATAATATCGCGCGGACATATATTCTTTTCAACAAGCTCCATGATCTTCATTCCCGCGTGCTTGGCAAGGCGCAGACGTGCGGAATAAACGGCGGGTATCGTTCCGTTTCCGGGCAGCGCCATTCCTATCGCCTCGGTGAGGCAGTTCATGGAATTTGCGGTGTACATGCCGGAGCAGGAGCCGCAGGTGGGGCAGGCGTTTTCCTCATAGGTCTCAACTCCGGCCTCGTCAAGCTTTCCGATATAGTAGGATCCGACAGCCTCGAACATGTGGCTGAGGCAGGTGCGCCTTCCATCAGGAAGATGACCCGCAAGCATCGGGCCGCCCGAGCAGAAGATAGTCGGAATATTGACGCGCGCGGCCGCCATCAGAAGTCCGGGAACGTTCTTGTCGCAGTTGGGGATCATGACAAGGCCGTCAAACTGGTGCGCTATGGCCATGGCCTCGGTGGAATCGGCAATGAGGTCGCGCGTAACGAGCGAATACTTCATACCGACGTGGCCCATTGCGATGCCGTCGCAGACGGCTATCGCGGGAAACTCGACAGGCGTTCCGCCGGCCGCGCGCACCCCGGCCTTGACCGCTTCGGCGATCTTGTCCAGATTCATATGGCCGGGAACGATCTCATTATAGGAACTGACGACGCCTATAAGCGGCCGCTCCAGTTCCTCCTTCGTATACCCCAGCGCATAGAACAGCGAACGGTTTGGAGCCGCGGGTATCCCCTTTTTCACATTATTGCTGTTCATTCGGATCCCTCCGTCAGTTGCTTGCGGTATCGGGATCGGTATCGTCGCCCCAGAGCATGTTGCGGCGGAGCTCGGCGCCGACCTTTTCCATCTGATGCTCCGCGAGCATACGGCGGGATGCATTGAAGAAGGTGCGTCCGTTCCTGTTCTCCGCGATCCACTGACCGGCGAACTTTCCGTTCTGAATGTCGGTGAGCACGGCCTTCATGTTCTTCTTGGTCTCATCATAGGGCAGCACGCGCGGACCGGAAACATATTCGCCGTATTCGGCGGTATCGGAGATGGAGTAGTTCATCATGGCAACGCCGCCCTTGTTGATGAGGTCGATTATCAGCTTCATCTCATGGATGCACTCGAAATATGCGTTCTCGGGCTCGTAGCCGGCCTCGACAAGCGTCTCAAAGCCGAGCTTCATGAGCTCCACGACACCGCCGCAGAGAACCGCCTGCTCGCCGAAGAGGTCGGTCTCGGTCTCATCCTTGAAGGTGGTCTCCATTACGCCGCCGCGGGCGCCGCCGATGCCGGCAGCGTATGCAAGTCCAAGGTCATATGCCTTGCCGGTCGCGTTCTGGTGAACGGCAAGCAGACAGGGAACGCCCTTGCCGTTGACATAGGTGGAGCGGACGGTGTGTCCGGGTCCCTTGGGAGCGATCATGAAAACGTCAACATCCTCGGGCGGCACGATCTGGCCGAAATGTATGTTGAAGCCGTGTGCAAAGGCAAGCGCCTTTCCGCCCGTAAGATTTGGAGCGATGTCCTTGGCGTACATTTCCGCCTGCTTCTCGTCGTTGATGAGTATCATAATGACGTCTGCCGCCCTTGTCGCCTCGGCAGTGGTCATGACGGTGAATCCGTCCTTCTCGGCAACAGCCCAGCTCTTGCCACCCCTGTAAAGGCCGACAACTACATCACAGCCGCTGTCACGCAGATTCATGGCGTGGGCATGGCCCTGGGAGCCATAGCCTATAATGGCGATTTTCTTTCCCTTCAGTTCGCTGAGGTCGCAATCCTTTTCATAATACATTTTTGCCATGATTGATTTCTCCTTTACTGTTTATATTAAGTACAAAAGATATTGAAGTTCCGGTTATATGGCGCTTTTGCCGAGATTGAATTCCGTGGTCTCCTTGCGCTCGTCGCTTATCGTGGACTGGCCGCGCTCAAGCGCGACTATGCCGGTCCTCACGAGCTCAAGGATCCCGAACTCGCTGAGAAGCTGTTCAAGCGCCTCGTTCTTCTGTTCCTCGCCTATGATCGCAAGAGTGAGAGTATTGGACGAAACGTCGATGATGGATGCGCGGAAAATATTCGCAAGCTGGACTACCTCGTTGCGCGTCTCGCGGCTTTCCGCACGCACCTTTATGAGCACGAGTTCGCGCCTGATGGAGTTTTCCGAATCAAGTACCCTGACCGAATAGACAACGAACAGTTTGCGGAGCTGGTTGATTATCTGCTGTATCTGCTGCTCATCGCTGTTCACCTCTATGGTTATACGCGACACGTCGGGGCTGTCTGTCGTGCCGACTGCGAGAGACTCTATGTTGTAGCCCTTGCGTGAAAACAGGCGCGAGACCTGACTGAGAACGCCGGCGGCGTTTTCGACCAGGACCGAAAGTGTATAACGCTTGATGTTTCCGTTCATTATTCTCACCTCTTATTCGATAATGGGATCCGTCACGGGAGAGCCCGTGCTCACCATGGGACGCACGATATCGTCGCTGTCTATCATGCACTCGATAACATAGGTCCTGCCCGCCTGCTTTGCTCTTTCAAACGCCGCTTCAAACTCCGCTTTCGTGGCGGCGCGCTCCCCGTCGAGGCCGTATGCCTGTGCAAGCTTTATGAAATCCGGTCCGCGGTCAAGCGTTGTCTGGGAATAGCGCCCGTTGTATATGATCGTCTGCCACTGCCGGACCATGCCGAGCGCGCCGTTATTGAAGATGACGATGATGACCGGAATATTATAATGCTCTGCCGTTGCCAGCTCATGACAGTTCATTCTGAAGCATCCGTCGCCGGTGCAGAGAACGGCGGTCCGGTTCGGATTGCCGAGCTTTGCACCCATCGCGGCGCCCATGCCGAACCCCATCGTTCCGAAGCCGCCGGATGTCAGCAGCTGTCCGGGATATGAAAAATGGAAATACTGCGCCGCCCACATCTGGTGCTGTCCGACGTCCGTCGTTATGATCGCGTTGGTGTCGGACGCCTGTATGGCTTCCATGATCTCGAAGGGCTGAAGGCTTTCGCCGGGGTTGAGCGGCTTCTCCTTGCGGGAGAAAACATGCTCTCTCCATGCGGAGAAGTTCTTCTGCGGAAGCTGGTAGTTGAGCAGCTCCAGCACCTTGCGCGCATCGCCTATCACATGGTGATCGGTTTTGACGTTTTTGTCGATCTCTGCGCGGTCGATGTCTATATGGACGATCTTTGCCTGGCTCGCAAAGGTCTCCGGGTCTGTTGCAACGCGGTCGGAGAACCGGCAGCCGATCGCTATCAGCAGGTCACATTCGGACGAGGCAAGGTTCGAACAGCGTGAGCCGTGCATTCCGATCATGCCCGTCAAAAGCGGATGATCACCCGGTATCGCGCCGCCGCCCATAATCGTCGTGGCCGTTGGGATGCCCAGCGTCTCGACAAAGCGCCGGAATTCTGGTACCGCTCCCTTGGAGCGGATGACGCCGCCGCCGACGAGCACCAGCGGGCGCTCGCACTCCTCTATCATGTCCAGAAGGATGCGGATGTCGTTCGAATCCGCTTTCGGGTCGCTGAGATCATGCGATGATCTGCGGCGCATCGCCGCGAGCCGGCCATGATTGGCGTGTTCCTCAAGAGGGAGATACTCGTAATCCGCCGTCGCGGAGGTCACGTTCTTCACAAGGTCGATAAGCACAGGCCCCGGACGTCCGCTGCGGGCGATGGCAAAAGCTTCTCTGACAATATCCGCAAGCTCATTGACGTCCTTGACAAGATAGTTGCACTTTGTGATAGGCATCGTGATGCCGGTTATATCGACCTCCTGAAAGGAGTCCTTGCCGATCAGATTTTCGCTGACGTTGCAGGTTATGAACACAACGGGCGAGGAATCCATATAGGCTGTTGCGATGCCGGTCACGAGATTTGTCGCGCCGGGACCCGAGGTCGCAAAACACACGCCGACCTTGCCGGTGCTCCGGGCATATCCGTCCGCCGCATGGGAAGCGCCCTGCTCATGTGCCGTCAGGATGTGAGTGATGCGGTCCTGATAATCGTACAGCGCGTCGTATACATTGAGTATCGTGCCGCCGGGATATCCGAAAACGGTGTCTACCCGCTGCTCGATAAGTGTTTCAATGAGTATTTGTGCGCCTGTCATTTTCATGTCTTTCCCTCCCGAGAGTTAAAAAATAAAGCCTGCGGCTAAAGTAGCCACAGGCTTTTGCTTACAATGAATTGAAGTTTTTTCTTCAGTCCCTGTTATGCTCAGCTTTTCAGGCATTACCTTTAGCACTATTCTCTACCGCACTTACTACGATAAGAATAATGCTGATAATAATAACAAGGCCGAGGCTGAAGTTCATGTTAAGAAATACCTTCTTCTGATTTCGATTCCATTTGAAGTATTTATGCAACTGAGCGCAGAATAACATATTATTTAAAGGAATGCAAGTATATTTTCCAAGTCATATCGATATTTGTAGGATACGTGTAAATCAAAGCGCTATGCGGCAGTGCCGCCGTTAAAATCACGCAAGCAAATCAAACATCGCGTCAAGATTTTCCTGGGAATACTCGACCTCGGAAGAATACATTCTCACTGTCTCTATCTGGTCCGAAAGTCCGAACGCTCCGGTCTCCGTAAACCGCATCGCGCCCAGTTCGTATATGAGCCTTGTTCCGAGAAGCGCAAAGGCCGCCTTGCCCCCAACGTCTCCGTCATAGAGCGCGGTCATAAAGTGGCGATAGATGAAATACACAAGAAGCTGTTCATACTCATGCTCCCGTCCCTTCATGGCTTCGTTGAACGCGGCATGATCGATTTTGCCCGCATTCTGCCGCAGCTGTTCAAGCATCTCCGTCCAACCCTCGTCAAGCCGCTCAAACGCAATAAACTCCGGTATCCACTCCACGATCGGACCGTCGGGCTCAATCGCGGCGCACATCGTCAGGACCTGCTCCGCGCGGCTGTGCAGCGGCAGTTCTCTGTTCTGCAAAACCGCTATGACCCGGTCCCGAAGCGCAAGGAGTTCCGCTTCCCCGCTGTCCGGCGTCCCGTCCGCCGCGCCCTCCGCGATCAGCCTGACGGCACTTCGCCTCTCAAGGATGAGCCGGGCCGCCGTCTCACAGCACAATCCCAGCCCAAGCTCCGTCCTGTCGGACAGAAACGTTCTGAAGCGCGGATGGACCGTGCATATCTCGCAGAGCATGTCCTCCCCTCCGTGAAGTATAAGCTCGCAGAGGTTATCGCCGTTCAGGAAAGGGCAGCGCCCATCCTTTCCTAGGATAAAGTGAGCCTCTTCCCCGCATTCTATGCCGCTGCGCAGGCGCCTGCCCAGTTCGCCTTCAACGGCGCCGTATTTTTTCATGGTCTCCGTGTCGATATCGATCTCCCAGCCTATGCAGCAGTTGTGCTTACATGCCGATGCGGAGCATCTGAATTCCGGATAGTAATCGGGGTAAACAAGCATTTTGCCGCCTCCGTCACAGTTGATTTCTTTTTTGACTTTTGCCGTGTCAAGCCGGTCATGCAGCGCGCTCTTTCCGCCCGCATTCTCCCGCTTTTCGGCTTTGAATTGTATCACATTTTCGGCGATCTGAAAACATCATTAAAAATTTAAAACGCCGCTTGCAATATTTACATGCTTTCTGCCGGAATATAAGTTCTTTTCAGGGACAGAATACACT
>CAKSXP010000080.1 GCA_934515035.1 uncultured Oscillospiraceae bacterium | reverse complement strand
CGCTGACAATGCATCCGTTTTCCACCAAGCTTCTGTATGTGGCGGAGGACGGAGAGACCGCTCAGGGACTGTGGATGGGCATTGGCTACGAGTCCGCGCCCAACGGTGAAGGCAAGCTCGAGGGCAAATGGGTCAATGAGCGCATGGCCATCGACTTCATAAAGGAGGACGGAGTCTGGAAAATATGGCACGTCTTTGTCGGGACCAATTTCACGAACGTTGCGGGCTTCCCGTATCCGGAGCTTGAGCTCAACACCGAAAAGCGCGAATACCGCAACGGCAACCCCGCCTGGTACATGGTCGGAAAGGGCCGCACCGAGATGGTTGGGGAGGTTGCAAAGTTCGACCAGATAATCGACTATCCCGAGCGCGAGGTGTTCCTCGCGGCACAGCCGACATATACGGGCGAAATATACACGGCGCTTTACAACGACCAAATCTCGTTCCCGCAGCTGCCTGTTGATTACAGAAGCTTTGCGGACACTACGCCCTATACCTATGAGGGCTTCCTTGCGTCTGTCAGCACCGGAGAAGGGAGGACCATATAATGAAGATAAATCTTACGACCGAGCAGAAGATCCGCAATGCGGCCGCCTGTCAGGAGGTGGAGAATCTCCATGCACGCCATTGCTATATGCACTGCGGCGGCAGAAATATCGAGGAAATAGATAACTACTGGATCCATAGCGACGGAGTTTCCTGGGGCCATTCCTTCGGAAAGTGGACCAGCTGGACCGGCGTCAAGTTCGGCTGGGGCGGCTCCCTTGAGCGCAAGGGGACCAGCTGCTTCCTTCAGCTGAGCCAGGTCTGGCCGCAGGTGGCGGGTCTGGACCCGAGACCGCTGTCAGAGGCCGCGATGCATACGCTTGCGACTGATATAATCGAGGTCGCGGCGGACGGTGCATCCGCAAGGGCATATTTCTATACGCCGGGTACGATATCCTCCACGCTGAATATGAATAAGGAACGCGAAGGCGCATGGCTATGGGAGCGCTACGGCATTGAGTATATGCGCGACGAGAACGGCGAGTGGAAGTTCTATACTATTCAGGTCTGCCCCGACATCATGGCCGGCTTTGATGCGGTCAACCCCTCCGCGATGAGCTATGACATGTGCCTGAAGGGTATCGTCATGCCCGATGCGGACGCGGACGACAGCCAGATCCCCGGCGGCGGCGGACCGAACGCCCCCATAACCGACGAGCCGGAGCATGTGCACAACAGCTATTCCCTCACGCAGACCGTCCAGAATCCCGTTCCCTGGCCGGAGCCCTATGAGAGCTTCGACTATGACCACTCTTACAGATACCGTGTGGAGGACTGGAAATGAAAAACGTTGTCCTGATCGGAATGCCGGGCACGGGCAAAAGTACAGTCGGCGTGATCCTCGCAAAACGCCTGGGTTACGGCTTTCTCGATACGGACATACTCCTTGCGGAAACGGAACACAGGAAGCTGCCCGAAATCATCGCTGATAAAGGCTATGAAGAGTTCATCAGGATAGAGGGGCGGCTCGGAGCGTCGATCGAGCGGGAGAAATGCGTTATCGCGACGGGCGGAAGTATGGTGTTCTCGGAAAATGCTATGGAGAATCTGTGCAGAAACGCCGTTGTGGTGTGGCTGGATACGCCCGTTGAGGAGCTTGAAAAGCGGCTCGTCACAAACCGTGTTTCCCGCGGCGTCGCGGCGCCGGACGATATGACCGTCGCGGATATCTACGAACAGCGAAAGCCGCTGTATGAGCGCTGTGCAGACTATACGTTAAAGTGCGCGGAGGGCACGGACAATGTCGTTGACGCTCTCCTCAAGCTTCTGGAAGGCAAAATTTGATAAAACATGCGGCATCGCAGACGGTCATTCCCGTCTGCGATGTTTCTTTGCAGAAAAATAAAGCTTTGTAATGGGCATACTGCTATGTTATAATTACGATTAAATAATCAATATGCCGTATCGGAGGAGATTAAACATGAGCAATATTGGAACAAAGTGCGTTCAGGCGGGATATACCCCCGGCAACGGAGAGCCGCGCCAGATACCGATCGTGCAGAGCACGACGTTCAAGTATGAAACCGGCGACGCTATGGGAAAACTGTTTGACCTTGAGGCCAGCGGATATTTCTATACACGGCTCCAGAACCCGACAAACGACCATGTCGCGGCCAAGATTGCTGCGCTCGAAGGCGGCACCGCGGCAATGCTTACATCCTCCGGACAGGCGGCAAACTTCTTTGCCCTGTTCAATATCTGCGCCTGCGGCGATCACATAGTGTCCTCGTCCTCCATATACGGCGGGACCTATAATCTAATCTCCGTCACAATGAAGCGCATGGGCATCGAGGCGACCTTTGTTTCGCCGACAGCTTCTGCGGAGGAGCTTGACGCGGCTTTCCGGCCGAATACCAAAGCGGTTTTCGGTGAGACGATAGCAAATCCCGCGCTTACGGTGCTTGATATAGATGCCTTTGCGCAGGCTGCCCACCGTCACGGGGTCCCCCTTATCGTCGACAACACCTTTGCCACGCCGGTAAACTGCCGCCCGTTCGAGTGGGGCGCGGATATCGTAACGCATTCGACCACTAAATATATGGACGGGCATGGAGCGGCCGTCGGCGGAGCGATCGTGGACAGCGGGAAATTTGACTGGAACGCACATGCGGAAAAATATCCCGGACTCACAACGCCGGACGACAGCTATCATGGCGTGACCTATACCGAGCGTTTCGGCCTGGAGGGCGCGTTCATCACAAAGGCGACGGCTCAGCTTATGCGCGATTTCGGCGCGATACCGTCGCCGCAGAACTCTTTCATTCTCGGACTGGGCCTCGAGTCGCTCCATGTCAGGATGGAGCGCCACTGCAAAAACGGCCAGGCGGTCGCTGAATTTCTTGAAAAGCACCCCAAGGTATCGTGGGTCAACTACTGCGGCCTGCCCTCAAGCCCCTATTACAAGCTTGCGCAGAAATATCTGCCGAACGGCTCCTGCGGCGTTGTGTCCTTCGGCCTGAAGGGCGGGCGCGAAGCGGCGGAGAAGTTCATGGGAGCTCTCCGGATCGCGCACATCGCGACACATGTGGCGGATGCGCATTCCTGCGTGCTCCATCCGGCCAGCACGACTCACCGTCAGATGAACGACGAAGAGCTAGCGGCTGCGGGCGTTCCCGCGGATCTTGTGCGCCTGTCCGTCGGGATCGAGGACATATCCGATATAATCGAGGATATCGAAAACGCGCTTGCAGCCGTCTGATCGAGGTGAAGCAGAATGCCGATTAAAATTCCGAACGCGCTTCCGGCGCGGGCGGTGCTGGAAGCCGAGAATATATTTGTCATGGCGGAGACCCGTGCGCAGACACAGGATATACGTCCTCTGCGCATAGCGCTTCTGAACCTGATGCCTACCAAGGTGGTGACGGAAACGCAGCTGAGCCGTCTGCTCGGCAATACGCCGCTTCAGGTCGAGCTGGAGCTCGTTCAGGTAAGCTCGCATAAGTCAAAGAACACATCCGAAGAGCACATGCTCGCTTTTTATAAGACTTTTAACGAGATACGCGGCGAGTACTATGACGGACTTATCATAACGGGCGCGCCGGTGGAAAAGCTGCCGTTTGAAGAGGTCGAATACTGGCCGGAGCTCTGCGAGATCATGGAATGGAGCACGACGCATGTCCACAGCACCTTCCATATATGCTGGGGAGCTCAGGCGGGATTGTATTATCATTACGGGATCCCCAAATATGACCTTCCGGAAAAGCTTTTCGGCGTGTTCAGGCACCGCGTCGTGTATAAAAACCCGATACTTCTGCGCGGCTTTGACGATGTTTTCATGGTGCCGCACTCGAGACACACAACGGTAAAGCGCGAGGATATAGAAAAGATATCTTCCCTGAAAATGCTCGCGGAATCGGACGAGGCGGGAATATATATCGCAGCCGCTCACGGGGGACGCCGCATATTTGTTATGGGACACTCCGAATATGACCGCGATACGCTGAAAAACGAGTATCTCCGAGACAAAAGCGCGGGGCTTAACATCGCTGTGCCGAAGCATTATTTCCCGGATGACGACGACACACGCATGCCGGAAATGACATGGCGGTCAAACGCGAACCTCCTATACTCAAACTGGCTGAACTATATCGTATATCAGGATACTCCGTACGATGTGAGCGCAATACCATCAATTTACAAGGAAAGACACGCCTGACAGCGTGCCTTTCCTTGTTTTTATGCGGTTGTCATAAGTGTGCCGATGAATACCGGGAGAAATGTCTCGCAGTCGATTATCATATACACGAAGGGCCTGTCGAGGTGAACGGTTTTTGTTTCGACTGGCATGGGGGCACTGGCGGGGGCGCTGACCATGGTTACGGCTCCCGCTTTTGTACCTTTCTCATCCACGGTAATGTGCGTTTTGTGGACGACCTGGCCAATATACAGACGGCCTTTTCCGGAGACACCGATGCCGGAAAAATCGGCGGAGGCGGCGTCAAAGGCGTCCGTCATGCCCATGGAATAAAGTATGTCGTTGAGAAGAACGCCGTATTCGGTGTCAAACTTCGGTATGGCTGCGTCTACTTCAAAGTTTTGCGCGCTGTCAAACACCTCGGCAAGGTGCTCGCCCGTCAGCTCATTTATATAATCGCCGATCGAAACGCCCTCGTTGGGAAGCAGCGCGGCGAAGGCGTATTTCCCATCGGCGTAGTATTTGACAAATCCGCTGGCGCTGTCGTCCTCCAGATATTCATACTCAATGGAATGCATGAACGCAGCGGTCTGCTCCGAACCGTCCTGCGCCGTGAATACGCCGTCCCGTACCTGAGACTCTTTATAGACCGAGCGCCACTCGGCGTCAAAAGAAAGCGCGTTGAGCAGATACATTTCGGTGCCGGGATCGATGGAATCCAGAATGCGGTTTATCATGCCGTCTGTTTTATCATTCACCCAGTCGTTCATCTCCCTGACGGTCGAATCGTCTAATGGCGCCTTGAAGATCCCGGCTTCGTAATAATCGGCGTTTGTCTGAAGAAAGCTTTCCTGAACGGAGAGATCACCGCTGTCTCTGAACCAGATCGAGTTTGCGAGGCTGAGCTTATATTTTTCACCTTCCGGAAGAGAGAATATATATGCGTGCAGACAGCGGTTGAGCTCTCCGGAGGAAACGCCGAAAATCTCTTCCATCTGTGCAAGAGTGTCTCCCCGAGCTCCGTTTGCCGTCATGGCCAGCGCACACAGAACTGAAACAGGGGATAAGAGCGTGTTCCGGTTTTCGTCAGCACATTCGCGGAACAGACGAAGAGAGAAATCCGCGGCAGCGGTCATATCGGGGTCAGCCGGGGTATCAACGGCAGCGGGACTGAAGCCGCGCATCAGGTCGGTGCTGGTACTGCCGCAGCCCGTGAGAGCCGTGACCAGGCAGAAAACGAGGGAAAAGCAGAGCAGCAGGGCGGATATGCGTTTTGGCATTTTCATCTGTCCTTTCATATGTCCTTTGATAAAACAGACGCGCTGAACGTAAATAATGTTTCCTCTGCCGCAGTATGCGTGAGGGAAAATTTAAGGCAATACCGCACGATCTGCGGTATTGCCTTAAGATACCATCGGATGACAAGGGCATTGACGCCGTATGGCCGTATTTCTGCCCGTCAAAACCGTGTCTGCCCCTGTCAACCGATGGTATTAATCGGCCATGCACAGTCCGTCAAGGACAAGCGCGCCGGATTCATATCCGCGCTCGGTCTCGATCTCGTAAGCATAACCGTCCTGCGCGTTGAGATGCAGCCAAAGCTCGCGGCCGTCGCCGGTCTTTGCAAGTATCCACTCCCGGTTATCCGTTGCCGCGAGCGTGAGCTCTGTGCCGGCGGAGATAACGGTGCGCTCGGAATCGGCGCTGCGCCCGGCGTATCCGACTATGGGAGATGTGACGGTCACATCAGAGCCGGGCTTGCCGGCAAAGGGATAATACAGCTCCTGCGCGATGAGATCAAAGCACCTTTCGTCGCCGGGCTTCCACGAGGCGGGGGCCCACCAGGTCTGAAGGACGCTGAGCCTCATATATGAATCGACGGTACCGTCCCCGGGGAAAGTCATGTCGGAGCTGTCGGAATACCCGTTGTAGACAAAGCCGGGGACATAGCCGATGTATTCCGGCTTACCGTCCGTATAACGGAAAAAGTATGTTACGTTGTCGTCGCTCGGGCCGTAGTCCATCAGGGCTATCTCAAGAGCGCCGTCGGAGCTGTCTATGTCGGTGACAGCCCAGTAATCGGTGACCAGACAGTCGGTGTAGAACTCGTCGTCATATATGCTGTCGCGGAACTCTTCTCCGTTTATGGTCAGCGAGTCGAACTCCCAGGGGAAATCCTCTCCGTCACGGCTCGGGATATAGGTGATCTCCTCCTCTGCGCCGTCGCCGTCAAGGTCGATGGAAAAGCTCTCGCCGCATTTGAGGACTATTGGGAACTCGAGCGCGGGGTCATTGGCTCCCGGCTGATCTTCGGGGTCCCCGGAGGGGTCGTCGGAATTGCCGGGTTCGGGAGAGTCCGTGCCGGCCGGCGCAGGCGTGTCCGTCTCGTTCGCGGCAGGCTCGTCGGTCGCCCCACCGGGCAGAGCGGCGGATGTACAGCCGCATAAGAGCGCAAACATCATAAGTGCTGAAAGCGCGGCCAGAAGTATTCTTTTGTTCATCAGATTTGCCTCCTTGATCACATTGTCGTGGAAAATGTATGGAGGGACGGAGCAGGCCCGTCCCCCTTGCTTTTTAAAGATTCTCAACGGCCTTCATCATGCCGTCGAGCCAGCTGCCTTCGAATCTCTCGATGCAGCCGGAATCGCAGAGCTTTGCAAGCTCGGGGTCGATGGGCAGCTGTGCAACATTGGGAATGTTGTAATTCTTCGCTATCTCATCGACGTGGCTTTCACCGAATATGCGGTGTTCACTGCCGCAGTCAGGGCATTTGAAGTAGCTCATGTTTTCGACCAGTCCGATAACGGGGATGCCGATCATTGAGGCCATTTTGACCGCTTTGGTGACGATCATGCCGACAAGCTCCTGCGGAGAAGAGACGATGATAAGGCCGTCCACGGGAATGGACTGGAAAACCGTAAGCGCAACGTCGCCGGTGCCGGGCGGCATATCGACGAACATGTAGTCGACGTCGCCCCAGATGACGTCCGTCCAGAACTGCTTGACGGTCCCGCCGATCACGGGGCCGCGCCATACGACGGGGTCGGTCTCGTTGTCGAGCAGAAGATTGAGACTCATAACGGCGATGCCGTCATCGGTGTATACTGGGATGATGCCTGTCCCGTCGCTCATCGGGCGCTGTCTTACGCCGAAGGCGGTCGGGATGGAGGGCCCGGTTATATCGGCGTCGAGGATCGCGGTGCGGTGGCCTGCACGGGCCGACAGAACTGCCATGAGGGAAGTGACAAGGCTCTTTCCAACGCCGCCCTTGCCGCTGACGACACCGATTATTTTTTTGACATGTGTGCCGGGATGCGGCTGTGCAAGCAGGCTTTCCGGCTGGCGGTCCGCGCAGCCCTCGCCGCAGCTGCTGCAGTCATGGGAACAAGTTTCGCTCATTTGTTGTTTATCCTCCTGAAAGATGAGTAATTTACAGTATACCCACTAATTATGAACAATTCAACCATGCAGGGACATGAGATGATCCGCAGCCTCCAGATATCCCTCGAATCCGTGTCCGGATATCGTCATGACGCAGGCGGAGCGGATGTACGAGATCCGGCGGAACTCCTCGCGTGAGTCGACGTCCGAGATATGGACCTCGACAGCCGGCAGGCCCACGGCCTTCAGGGCGTCCAGCAACGCGACGCTGGTATGGGTATATGCTCCGGGGTTTATGATAATGCCGTCCTGTGTTCCATAGGCCGACTGAATCGCATCGACAAGGGAACCTTCGTGGTTGGACTGAAAGAAAGTGACCGCGGAGCCGCGGCTTTCTCAGTGCTCCCGTAT
>CAKSXP010000079.1 GCA_934515035.1 uncultured Oscillospiraceae bacterium | reverse complement strand
CACCTTCTCCGCGCTCTCGCTGGAAGAGGCAAAGACCCTTCAGGAAGAAAACGGCGGCTTCATCAAAACCATGTGGTGCGGCAATCTTGAGTGCGAGATGGCTATGAAGGAAAAGGCCGGCATGACCAGCCGCTGCATCCCCTTTGTACAGGAGCACATTTCCGACGTCTGCCCTGTCTGCGGCAAGCCCGCAAAGCACATGGTATACTGGGGAGTTGCATATTAATGGATCTTTCGTTTCTCAATGAATATATCCCCGTCCGCCGCAGCATCCGCACCTTTGAGACGGACAGGCCCATCGGGGAGGACGTTCTTGACGAGCTGATCGACTTTCTCTCCTCGCTGACGCTGCCGCAGAGCGCCATTGACTGGAACTTCGACACGCTGCCCTATTCGGACATGGTCCAGATAGCCACGGTCGAGCCCGGCGTCAAGGCGCCGATGTATCTGGTACTGCGTTCGGAAAAGCTCAACTTTGCCCTGCAAAACTGCGGATACCTCGGCGAGCTGGCCTCGCTCTGGCTGACTTCGCGCGGCATCGCCACCTGCTGGCAGAGCAGCATCAACGTAAACGAGGATTTCCCCGATACGCTGCCGTATATTGCGGCGATAGCGATGGGCTATTCAAAAGAGCGCTTCCGCCTGCCGTCCGACCCCGTCAAGCGCAAGCCTCTCAAAAAATGGACTCTCGGCAATTTTGGCGACAAGGACAAGGTCGTCGAGGCCGTGTCCATGGCGCCCAGCTGGTCATCGCGCCAGCCCGTGTGTCTCATGTCTCTTGAGGGAAAGATGCACGTCTACCGCAATCATCCGCTGCTGAACAACCCGGTCATATCCTATGTTCAGTGCATCGACGTCGGCGCGGCGCTTGCCCACATGCATGTTTCCGCAAACGCTCTCGGCTACGGGCTCGAGTTCACGCGGCAGGACCCCACGCCGCTGTGGGGCAACAAGATATACCAGGCGACTGTGAAATTCACGCGGGACGGCGAAACGGAAGAGGATCCCGGAAAATCGCCCGACGAGGAATAAAGCAAAAAAACACCGGAAGTGTTCAAACTTCCGGTGTTTTTTTGCTGCTTTATCCACCGCTGCGCGTAAAGCGCCGGGAGGCTCATTTTCCCTCCATCTGCTCTATGAGCACGGCGTCGCGGCGGCGGCGCTCGTCAAGGTCTATCTCTCCGCCGGTGAAATAGACGGTGAACTCACCCTTGGCACAAAGCCTGTCCCCGTCGTCATAGACGCGGGCCTCATAAAGCCCCGTCGTGCGTCCGGACTTTATCATCTCCGCCACGGCGCGGAGCTTTTCGCCCTTTCCGGGGCGAAGATAGTGAACGGTCGCGTCGAGCGTGAGCATGTTGCGCCCGGTCGAGGCCGAGGCCATACCCGTTGCAAGGTCCATCAGCGCATAGACAAAGCTGCCGTGGGCCACCTGCTGCGGGTTGAGCGAATCCACGGTCACGGGCGCTTCCACCTCGCAGTATTCGTCTCTCAGGACCGTGACCTTCAGCCCGTTGTGGCTGTTGAAGTTCCGCGCGTTGTTAATATATTTGATGAAATCCGCATGATCCATATCCATACCCTCCGGAAAAAATGTCGCAATGAGGGTATTTTAACACCTTCAGGACGCCTTGTCCACCGCCTTTACGGCAAGTTTTCCGTCAGCCGCCGCAACGGACAGCCCGCCGCCCGCGGACAGACTCCCGTCCAGCAGCAGCCCGGCCGCGGGATCCTCTATCTCCGCGCGTATTTCCCGGCGCAGCGGCCTTGCCCCATAGACCGGGTCAAAGCCCTTTTCGGCTATAAGGTCCAGCGCCTCGGGCGTTACCGTCATCGTGACGCCGAGCGATTCCATGCGTCCGCGGACCTCCGTCAGCATCTTCTCCGCGATTTTCCGTATATCGCTCCGCCCAAGCCGGTTAAAGACCAGTATCTCGTCTATTCTGTTGATAAACTCCGGCCTGAATACCCCCTTCAGCTCGCGCATGACCTTTCTGCGTATATCGTCCTGCGCCTCTTCCCCGTCGGCGGACAGCCCCCTGTCCGAAAAGCCCAGCGCGGGTCTGTCGTCCGTTATCATTTTCGCGCCGACGTTGCTCGTCATGACGACGATGGCGTTTCTGAAGCTGACGGGCCGTCCCTGCGAGTCGGTCAGCTTGCCGTCCTCCATTATCTGGAGCAGCAGTCCCCATATATCCTCATGCGCCTTTTCCAGTTCGTCGAACAGCACGACGCAGTACGGCTTGCGCCGCACCTTTTCCGTCAGCTGTCCGCCCTCGTCATAGCCGACGTAGCCGGGAGGCGAGCCTATCAGCTTTGACACCGAATGCTTCTCCATATACTCGGACATGTCAAAGCGGATCAACGCTTTCTCGTCCCCGAACACGGCGGCGGCCAGCGCGCGGCACAGCTCCGTTTTTCCAACTCCGGTCGGTCCGAGGAACAGGAAAGAGCCCGCGGGCCTTTTCGGGTCGCGCAGCCCGACCCGGCTGCGCCGGACCGCGCGGGCTGCCGCCCTCACTGCCGCGTCCTGCCCTATAACTCTGCGGCGCAGCTCGCTTTCCAGCGTCATGAGCTTTTCGCTCTCGTTGCTCGTCAGCCCCGTGACGGGTATGCCCGTCCAGCCGGAGACGACCGCCGCAATGTCCTCCGCCGTGACGGAGGGCCGCGCCTGCTGTGTGAAGCGGCGGCGCTTTTCCTCGAGCTCTGCGCGCAGGCGGTTCTCGCTGTCGCGTTCCCGTGCCGCCTTTTCATAATCCTGCTCGGCGGCGGCCCGGCGCTTGCTGTCCTCCGCGGTTTGCAGAAGCTTCTTCAGATGCTCGATGTCCGACGGAGCCGAGGCAGTATCCAGCCGCACACGGCTGGCAGCCTCGTCCATCAGGTCTATCGCCTTATCCGGCAGAAAGCGGTCGGCCACATAGCGCTGCGAAAAAGAGACCGCGGCCTTTATCGCCTCGTCCGTAATGACCAGGCCGTGATGCGACTCGTATTTTTCGCGCAGACCGCGAAGTATGCTCTCCGCCGCGTCCGCGTCCGGCTCCGCTATCATGATGGGCTGGAACCGGCGCTCAAGCGCGGCGTCTTTTTCTATGTGCCGGCGGTACTCCTGCGTCGTCGTCGCGCCGATGACCTGCATCGCGCCGCGTCCCAGTGTCGGTTTTATTATATTCGCCGCGTCTATCGCGCCCTCGGCGGCTCCCGCTCCGACTATCGTGTGCAGCTCATCTATGAACAGAATAACGTCCCCGGCGCGCTCGACCTCGCGCAGTACGTTCTTGATGCGTTCCTCAAAATCGCCCCTGTACTTTGTGCCCGCGACCATCGCCGTCAGGTCAAGCGCCACTATCCGCTTGTTTTTGAGACAGCCGGGCACGTTTCCCCCGGCAAAGGCGCAGGCAAGCCCCTCCGCGACGGCGGTCTTGCCGACGCCGGGCTCCCCGATAAGCACGGGGTTGTTCTTTGTCCGCCGGGAGAGTATCTGTATCGCGCGCTGTATCTCGCTTTCCCGGCCGATCACGGGGTCGAGCTTCCCCGCCGCGGCAAGCTCCGTCAGGTCGCGGCTGTACTGGTCCAGCGTCCGGGTGTCCGCGCGGCGGCCGGAGGTCCTCGGCGACAGCGGCGAGCGGGTCTGCTGCTGTCTGTCCTGCCCGCCGAACAGGGCAACAAGCTGCGTATACATGCCGTTTATCTCCGCGCCGGCCTCCGTCAGTACCCGTGCGGCGGTACATTCCGGCAGGCGCAGAATCCCCATCAGAAGGTGCTCCGTCCCGACCCTGCGCTGGCCGAGTCTACCCGCGTCCGCAACGGCGTGAGCTATCGCGCTCTGCGCCTCGTCGTCCAGCCCGTCGGCCGGTGTCCCCGGCGTGCCCCGCCCTAGCCGCTGTTCAACGAGCTTCGTCAGCCGGGCGGTGTTGAGTCCGCTGTCCCACAGTATCTTTGCGCCGAGAGAGCCCGTCTCCCCCGCGATCCCGAGAAGTATGTGTTCCGTTCCGATATATGAATGGCCCATCGACGCGGAGACGCTCTGCGCCCTTGATATCGCGCTGCGGGCATATTGAGTGAAATTGTCGGTGTTTTTCATTCCCGTTTGTCCTTTCGATGGCTGTTTGAGAAAGATTATTGCCAAAAAACCTGGTCCTCATACGGAACATTTTACAGCTCCGCGGCTGTCAAAATCGCTCGGAGACCTGCGAAAACGGCTGGAACAAAAAAGTATTTGATTTTTAGTGAATATATGTTAATATATCTGTTGTACTAATGGCTCTTAACGGAGTACATAATCATTTGGAGGTAAAACAAATGGCATACAAGATCGGTGACGACTGCATCAGCTGCGGCGCTTGCGCTGCCAACTGCCCCATCGGCTGCATCGCTCAGGGCGACGAGCACTACGAGATAGACGCTTCCCAGTGCGTTTCCTGTGGGACCTGCGCCGATACCTGCCCCATGGGCGCTATCTCCGAGGCATAATCAGTCGCAATTAAAATGCATAAAAGGGGTGATATTTATATCACCCCTTTTACTAAATTTTAGGAGAAATCAGGCATGTCTGAATTCAGATTGCTGTGGCGCGGCGGCCCGGAATTTGCCGCCGGGGAATTTGCCGTTTCGACCGATTCCGTGCTTCTGGCGGATTTTGCACAGCCGAAAAGGAGCGACCGCATCATGGATCTCGGCTGCGGTTCCGGCCTTTTGTGCGTGCTCGCCGGTACGGCTGCGCCCGGCGCGGAGATACGCGGGATCGAGATAAATCCCCGCTGGGCGGAGGAATGCCGCGGCAATCTCGCGCACAACGGCATCGCCTCGGAGATAATCACCGGCGACCTGCGTGAGCACCGCCGGCTTTTCCGGGCGGGCAGCTGCTCGCTGGTCATCTCCAACCCGCCGTATTTTCCCGGAGGCAGCGGATACCGGGCTGCCGGGGCCGTCTCCGGCGCGCGGAGCGAGGAAAGCTGCACGCTGGAGGACGTATGTGCGTGCGCGGCGTTTCTGTGCCGGACGGGAGGGCGCTTCTGCCTTGTTCACCGTGCGGACAGGCTCAGCGAGGTGCTCTGCGCGATGACCGCCGCAGGGCTTGAACCCAAGCGTCTGCGCCTTGTCCAATACCGCACCGGTTCCGTGCCGAGCATCATCCTCGCCGAGGGACGGCGCGGGGGCGGCCCCGGCCTGAGCGTCCTGCCGACGCTCATCCTGAAAAACGGGGACGGAACGGACACTGACGAGGTCAAAAGGATATATCATTTGGAGGATGCGGAATGAGCGGTACTCTTTATCTTGTCGCAACGCCGATCGGCAACCTGGGCGATTTTTCGCCGCGCGCCGTCGAAACGCTCAGACAGGTCGATTTTATTGCAGCGGAGGATACCCGCGTTACCATAAAGCTGCTTAACCACCTCGGCATCAAAAAGCCGATGGTCAGCTATTACGAACACAACCGGGCCGAGATGGGCGAAAAGCTTCTCTCCCGCCTGCTCGCGGGCGAGAGCTGCGCGCTGGTCTCCGACGCCGGTATGCCCGCCATAAGCGACCCGGGCGAGGATATCGTGCGCCAGTGCGGAATAAACGGAGTGCGCGTATGCCCTATTCCGGGCGCGAACGCGCTGGTCTCCGCGCTGGCCGTCAGCGGACTGCCAACACAGCGCTTCACCTTCGAGGGCTTTCTGAGCACGGCCAACCGCCCCAGACGCGAGCACCTTGAGGGGCTTGTGGGCGAAAAGCGCACCATGATCTTTTATGAAGCTCCGCACAAGCTCGTCGCAACGCTTACGGACCTTTACAAATATCTCGGCGACCGCCGGATCGCGCTGTGCCGCGAGCTGACGAAGATCCACGAGGAGATAATCCGAACGACGCTGTCCGAGGCGCTGGTATACTATGAAACGACCGCGCCAAAGGGAGAATTCGTCCTCGTCGTACACGGCGCGGAGGAGAAGAACGAGCCGACCATGACCATGGAGCAGGCTCTCGAGCGCGTCGCTTTCTACCGCGCGGGCGGCAAAAAACTCAAGGAGGCGGCAAAGCTCGCTTCCCTTGACTCCGGATTTTCAAAAAACGAGCTTTACGAAATGGCGATCCGGGATCCCGTTACCGGCGGCGACGGCCGGGCCTGACAAGACCCGCGTCTGCCGGAAGGACAAACATATATTCGCGAAAAGCGCAAAAAACGCAGGGTACACCAAAATGTACCCTGCGTTTTTATATTCGGTCACAGCTTTTTGAACATGCGCACGGCCATGATGAGCGCCTGCTCGCGGGAGGCGTTTGCATAGCCTATCGCGTTCTCATAGGGCGTCGTGTTGCGGGGCGCGAACGTCGTTGCGGTCATGCCCTTTATGACCTCGTTCTTGACCATGAAGTAAACGCTCGGCTTTGCATAGGCGCTGATATACGCATCGTCGGCAAAGGGCGTAACGCCGCTGTAATCAAGCCTGTAAGCGCCGTCATTCGCCAGCGTCCATCCGGGCAGATTGAGAGCCTTGTAAACGCGGGTGAGCATCGTTGCAAGCTGCTCGCGGCTTATGAGCGAATACGGGTCAAACTGCGTTGCGGAAACGCCGTTGGTTATGCCGAGAGCATATGCCTTGCGGACAACGTCGGCGCTGGTGTCGGAAAACGGGCTGTCGAGCACCGACGCATCCAGCTTCGGACCGCCCATCTGTTCATAGAGCTGTACCGCAACGGCGCAGAACTCCAGACGGGTTATGTCGTTCGTCAGGTCCTTGTTCTGGAGCTCGGGCGGGATGAGGCATTCAAAAGCATCTCTGTCAACATTGTCGCCCATAGCCTCGTCCTCGAACCACGGGGACCAGTTCTCGTCCTCGAGGCCGTAGGTCATGACAGCCAGTATCGGATAGCCCTTGTTGACCCAGTATTTGTCCTTCATGAACACGTTTCCGAGAACGCCGGGCATCTTGTCGCTGCGGAGCACCTCGGTCGTCTTTCCCCCACAGTAGGAAGGATCAAAGGCGTCCAGGCTGCCAAATTTGCAGCCGCAGGTATATGACGTAACGGTGCACACCTGCTTGTCAAAATAGCAGTTATAAATATCGTTTCCGCCGGCATTTCCGATCACGCCGCCATAGAGTCTCTTGCTGCTGCTCGCGGTCAGGTTGAGATTGGTCGCCGCATAGCAGTTCTCGACCCGGCTGTCGCCAAGGCCGATAAGGCCGCCTGCATACAGGTTCTTGGCGGACGAGTCGGTGCTCTTGATAGTCGCGGTAATGCTTCCGGTGTTGTAGCAGTTGCGGACGGTCGCGCCGGGCTGCGAGTTGCCGACAAGGCCGCCGAGGCCGATATAGTCGTTATTTTTGATAGTCAGATCGGTGAAATTGCAGGTCGAGAAGCACTCCTCGATCATACCGAAGGTGGTGCCGACCAGACTTCCGATATACAGGCCATACCCTTTGGTGGAGCTTATGTTTCCGGTGACGGAGCCGCTGATGCCGACGCAGCGGACGGTGCCCGAATAGCCGACGACGCCGAACAGTCCGCCGACAACTATTGTAAATCTTCTGCCGTTCGACTGGGTTATGCTGATATTGCTGCTGATGCTGTCGATGCGGACGTTGGAAATAAGGTGGCCGCAGCCGTCGAACATTCCGTTGTAGCCGGACTGCGTCAGTCCGATAGGCGTCCAGCTGACGCCGCCGAGATCGATATCCGCAACGACCTTGGCGCAGAGCGTGTCACTGCCCGCGTTGACCAGATCGCGGAAATATCCGAGCTGTTCCGCCGTCGCGATTAGATAAGGATCGTTTCGCGTGCCGCTGCCGCCGTTGAAGCCGGTCACGGCGCTGGCCGGCAAAGTAAGCCCGCTGACCAGCGAAAGCACGATGACAAGCGTCATCAGCAGAGATAAAGTTCGTTTCTTCATTAAAAGACTCCTCCCCTTGTGTTCATATTTCCATTAAAGCATAAACGGCGTCTTTTTTCAACACCTGTTCCGGCCGGATATATCTCCATCCGGCCGTCAGACGGACGCTTCTCTCCGCGGCAAATATAGTGG
Organism: uncultured Oscillospiraceae bacterium; assembly: GCA_934515035.1. Taxonomy (GTDB): domain Bacteria; phylum Bacillota; class Clostridia; order Oscillospirales; family Oscillospiraceae; genus CAKSXP01. The sequence continues at coordinate 54 of CAKSXP010000079.1, read as the reverse complement.
TAGAGTTTTTCTCAAATTCATGTTAGAATACTCTGGTATCAGCACTTCAGCAAG
>CAKSXP010000078.1 GCA_934515035.1 uncultured Oscillospiraceae bacterium | reverse complement strand
CGCATACCGTCAGCGAGCTTGAAGACATGCTGGATCATTACGAGGACGAGATAGGCTCCTTTCTTGTTCAGCTGTCGTCCAAAACGCTTTCGGACGCGGACAGCCGCACAGTCTCAAAGCTGCTCCACTCTATCGGCGACTTCGAAAGGATCGGCGACCATGCCGTCAACATCCAGGAAAGTGCGCGGGAAATGTTTGAGAAGGAGATCGTTTTCTCGCCTGCCGCCGCAGAGGAGCTCGGCGTCATAACCTCGGCTCTGTCCGAAATACTCTCGCTTGCCGTGCGCGCCTTCACGGAGGACGACACGGAGCTTGCCTCCCAGGTCGAACCGCTCGAGGAAGTCATTGACGATCTTGTGGAATCCGCGCGTATGAGACACATCGCCCGCCTGAAGCGCGGCGAATGCACGATCGAGCTCGGCTTTGTCTTTACGGACATCCTGACAAATATCGAGCGCGTATCCGACCAGTGCTCCAACATTGCCGTCTGCGTCATCGAGATACGCAAAAACGCCTTTGACACCCACAGCTATCTGCACGACGTCAAAGCTGCTCCCTCTTCGGAGTTTTCGGAGCGCTTCGAGCAATATCACAGGAAGTACATGCTGCCCTGACTTTGCAAAATAATCGCTGTTTTGCAAACTGACTGTTGACAAGCACAGTGAATTATGTTATATTCCCATCTGGAAAAGACCTCTTTAATTCGGTACAGAGCTGCCGGCAAGGTGTCATGAAAGATTGGGAAAACTGCGGCCCAGTGCCGTTTCCATGCCTTGCCTTTTATTAAAGGGCAAGGCTTTTTTTATTGACCGGAGGTGTATGGCTTGGAACTCACTTTCAAAGCGCAGATCATGGACAAGGCATCCTTCGAGCGCACGCTTGTGCGCATCGCTCATCAGATAATCGAGAAAAACCACGGGACCGATGACCTCTGCCTTATCGGCATCAGGACCCGCGGCGTTCCGCTGGCAAGACGCATCGCGGAGAATATCCGGATCATAGAGGGCGCCGAGATACCGGTCGGTGAGCTTGACATCACCCTCTACCGCGACGACCTCTCCACCATAGCGGACGCGCCAGTCGTCAGCAGCAGCAACATTCCCTTCTCCGTTGAGGGCAAGACCGTCGTCCTTGTCGACGACGTCATCTACACCTGCCGCACGGCGCGCGCCGCGCTCGACGCTGTTATGACCCTTGGCCGTCCGGCCAGGATCCAGCTTTTCTGCATGATAGACCGCGGCCACGCGGAGCTTCCCATAAAGGCAAACTACATCGGAAAAAACATCCCGACCTCCCAGAATGAAGTCGTCTCCGTCAAGCTCGACGAGACTGACGGCGAAACAGGCGTCGCGATCCTCGAAAGAACAAAATAAAAAGCAAATAAATTAAAAAAGATAAAGGAGCAAAAAAACATGGATCTCATCTTCGGAATCAAAGACAGGCCAAAGTTCGGCCAGATAGTTCTGTTCGCAATACAGCAGCTTCTGGCTATCATCGCCGCAACGATCGCCGTCCCCGCAGTCGTCAACAGCGCGACCGGCAGCGAGCTGACCGCCTCCGCCGCCATATTCGGCGCCGGCTGCGGCACTATCGTTTACCTTCTCTTCACCAAGAGCAGCAGTCCCGTTTTCCTCGGAAGCTCCTTTGCTTTCATCGGCTCCATGTGCTCCGCTTTCGGCGGCGCAGCTTCGATGGCCGCCGGTTACATCGGCCTTATCATCGGCGCTGTGATGGCCGGCCTTGTTTATGTTGTGATAGCCATCATCGTTAAATTCTGCGGCATCAACTGGATAAACAAGCTCATGCCCCCCGTTATCATCGGACCCACCGTCGCCATTATCGGCCTGTCCCTCTCCGGCAACGCCGTGGGCGACCTCATGACCTCCAGCGTCGCCGGCGGCAGCACCTATGTCGCCCTCATCTGCGGACTTATCACGCTGGCCGTCGTAATGCTCTGCTCCACCTTCGGAAAGAAGCTCGGAAAGCTCATTCCCTTTATAATCGGCGTTCTGTCCGGCTATGCCGCCGCCTCCGTCTTTGCCCTCATCGGCAAGCTCACCGGAAACACCGCGCTCATCATCATCGACTACTCCGCCTTCCAGGGCTGCGGCATTTTTGAACTGCCCGACTTCACCTTCATGCTTGGCAAAGGCAGTCTGAGCCAGATCAACGGTACATATCTTCTGACTCTGTTCACCGCTTACGTCCCCGTCGCTTTCGTCGTGTTCGCAGAGCACCTTGCCGACCACGAGAATCTGAGCTCCATAATCGGCACCAACCTGCTTGAAACTCCGGGCCTGTCCCGCACCCTTCTGGGCGACGGTATCGGTTCCATCGTGGGCGCTTTCTTCGGCGGCGCTCCCAACACCACCTACGGCGAGAGCATCGGCTGTGTCGCCATCACGCGCAACGCCTCCACCATCAGCATCTGGGGCTGCGCAGTTCTCTGCATCATCGTCTCCTTTATCTCCCCGCTTATGGCCTTCCTTCAGACCATTCCCAACTGCGTCATGGGCGGCGTCTGCATCACGCTCTACGGCTTCATTGCCGTCAGCGGCTTCAAGATGTTCCAGAAGGTCGACCTGAACGAAAACCGCAACCTGTTCGTCGCCTGCGTGATCTTCATCACCGGTGTCGGCGGCATGGTGGTCTCCTTCGGCGCTGTCGAGATCCGCACCACCGCATGCTCCCTCATTCTCGGCATTCTGACCAACGTCATGCTCTCCAGCAAGAAGCGTACCTCCAACACGGAAGCTCCGCTTCAGAAATAAGCATAAAAAAATACAAAGCGCTGTGAGTGATCGCAGCGCTTTGCTTTTTTATATGATTTATCCCGGCCGGCAATGAACGTATGCCGGAAAAACCGTGCCCTCAGGTGCGCGTCTTCCCCGATGGTATGTTCAGCACTGCTATTGCGCCCAGAACGAGCAGTATTCCCAGCGCGCCGGTCACCGTCAGTTTTTCGCGGAATACGATAATGCCGCTCAGCGCCGCCACGGCCGGTTCGACCGAGGCCATTATTGAGGCTCTGCCGGCTTCGACGCTGGCAAGTCCTCTGGTATACATCAGATACGGAAGATAGCAGGATATTCCGCCCATCGTCAGGCCGAGAAGCAGCGGCTTCCAGCCGGAAAACAGCAGCGTTACCGGCTCTGCCGGGCCCCATATGACCGCCGCCCCGGCAGCTGCAAGCAGACAGCTGTAAAAGTTGATCGTCAGGCTGTTGTATCCCCTGTCCATAGCGAGTCTTGCAAAAATACTGTAAAGCGCATATCCGAACCCGGCGCACAGGCCGTATATCAGTCCGGCCGGCGACAGCGAGAGCTTTCCGCTGCCAAGCCCGGAAACAAGACAGCAGCCGGCAAACGCCATAATGAGCGCAGCTGTCTTAGGCGCCGTCATCTTCTCCTTGAAGATGAACAGCGACATTATCATGACCATGGACGGCGCCGTGTAGAGCAATATGGCCGCCGCTGCAAGGCTTGTAAGCCTGATGGCCTGAAAATAGCAGAAGGTGAAGAACAGCAGGCTGCAAAGTCCGGCCCCCAGAAAACACCAGAGGTCGCGGAGCCTGATGCGGAACAGCTTTCTGTCGCGCAGAAGCAGCGTGATGCCGAACATGATGCAGGCAACGCCGCACCTGACTATAACGGTTCCCGCCGACGAAAACCCAAGCCGGCCCATAAAGCGTGTGAACAGGCCCATGAACCCCCACAGCGTTCCGGATGCAAGTATCAGAACAACGTTTTTATTCATCCGATAAGCCCCGCTATCCAGTTATAGACCGGAACATATATCATGGGAAGGAACACTGCCGGGAGCATATTTCCGACGCGCAGCTTTTTCTCCCCCATAATGCCAAGCATATTTATCGACAGTCCGATCAGCAGCAGTCCGCCGACTCCCGTCATCTCTGCCACGACGGCGTCGGGGATAACGGGTCCGACGAGTATGAACACCAGAGTAAGAAGGCCCTGATACAGCAGCACTCCGAATGCGGAAAACATGACGCCCACTCCCATGGCCGCGGCGAACGATATCGCGGAAATGCCGTCAAGAACGCTTTTTGCTATTATCGTCGTGTAATCATGGTTTATGCCGGCCTCCATCGAGCCCACCACCGCCATGCTGCCGACGCAGAACAGAAGAGTCGCCGTCATGAATCCCTCGGTAAAGCGGCCCGCATCTCTGCCTTTCATGGTCCTTATTTTGATAGTATCGCCAAGGCTGTCAAGCCTGTCCTCTATTTTCAGCAGCTCTCCGAGCATTATCCCCGCCGCCATGCATATTATGACGCAAAGAGTATCGCTTGACTTGAGTGCGCTGTTTATGCCGATGAGAGCAACGCAGAGCGCAAGTCCATGCATGATGGCGTTCGAGTATTTTTCGCTTATCCTGTTTTTGAGCAGCAATCCCAGGGCGCTGCCGGCAACGACGGTTACGGCATTGATCACGGCTGCGATCATTAAATTATCACCTCTGTCATATGAAAAAGCTCCCGCGAAAGTGACGGCGGGAGCTGGAGCCTAGCGTATGTATTCGCTGTTTATTCCGCGGAAACGGCCGCAGCCATTGCCAGAGCCAGATACTTCTCCTGGGCAGATGCACCTCTGGAGGAAAGCACAATCGGCATCTTTGCGCCGACGACGATGCCGCAGTTTACTGCGCCCGAATTGACTATAAAGCTCTTTCCAAGGGAATTTCCGCCGTGTATATCGGTCACGAGCCCGATATCAAAGTTGCCGCAGTTGGGGTTATCAAAGCCTTTAGCCCTGGCTATATCCCTGCTGAAGCAGATATCAAGAGATATGGGACCGACGACTTCGCACTCGCCGAACTCGCCCCTTACGCTCATGTCCTGAAGCTCTCTGGCATCCACAGTCTCCTGCATTTTGGGATCGACCTCCTCCTTGCAGCAGAAGCAGGCGATTTTGGGAGACTCAACACCCAGCTTATGATAAACGTCAACGGCGTTGGCAACGATGTCGATTTTCTTTTTGAGGTCCGGATGCGGGATAATTCCGGTATCGGTCAGGCAGAACAGCTTGTGATAACTGTCAAACTTGAAGAACGCCAGATGGGTCATTGCGCGTCCGGTGCGAAGCCCGTTTTCCTTTTTAACGACTTCGTGCATGAGGTCGGTCGTTTCGAGCATGCCCTTCATGAGGAAGTTTGCACTGCCATCCTTTATGAGTGCAACAGCCGTCTGGGCCTCGTTCATTCCCGCCGGCGGCTCTGCAATATTAAAGTTGGAGGGATTGAGACCCATTTCATGCAGTATCTCGCGGATCTTTGCGCCGTCACCAATATAAACGGGCTCAATAACTCCGTCTTCCCTGGCTTTCAGAGTTGCCTCGATAACGCCGCGGTTCGCCGCGGCAGCGACGGCTGCGACGGATCTTGTCTTTTGTTTTTTGGCTCTTTCAATGATGATATCATAGCTTGTAAGTTCCATTATGCATTCTCCCGATTTATTTTTTTCGCTAATGTATTATGTATTAAATACTACATTTTTGTATCCGTTCTGTCAATGCGCTCATTCCCCAAACACCGTTGACAGCAAGCGAAAAATTGTGTTATTATACACAAGTTGATTTCGTTCATTTTTCACAGAATCCGGATTTCAAATATCGAAGCCGGCTGTCTCTGAAACGCCGGAGCGATCTGTTATCCGGGCTTATCGGCAATTGAATACGCGCCTGTGATGGAATTGGTAGACATGCGAGATTTAGGTTCTCGTGCTTCCGGCGTATGGGTTCGAGTCCCTTCAGGCGCACCATAACTGGACACCAATTTTGATACAATGCGTATCGAAGTGGGTGTCCAGTTTCTTTTTGCAAAAGCCCCTATTTGCAAGGGTTTTCATATACCTTTTAACGAAAGCAGGCTCTGCAGCTACTCAGAAACGAGTGCCGCAGAGCCTTTTTGCATTTTTGCCTATGTACTTTTTAATTATAGGTCTGGAGGGTGTGCATTGGGTTCAGAGGAATAATTAAAAGGTGCAACGCTCACCCCTCGATGCGGACAACAGGTACACCGACTTTCATCGCATAATCTATCGTGTTTTTAGTTCCGCTTTTTTCTCCGTTGAATACAGCTATAACTCTGGTAGAGTGATTGACCATCCACTCATTTCGGATTTGGAAACAGGCTCGGCTGTAGCCCGAACAGACATATTTTACGAAGTCTGCTGCCGCCAGTATCTCTCGGTATGCTTTCTGCCAATCTTGGCTCCAACCGCGCTCAAAGCCATCATAGGGGCAAGCGCACATCAGTTTGACATCGTAACCCTCTTCGCGGAGCATCAGCACGATTTGAGCTGCCCAGATGTCCACTCCTCTCGCCATTCCCGTTATAAAGACATTCAGTCCGTCGGCGACAGCCTGACAGATTTCTTTTTCCAGATCCCTCGTGATGGATTTTTCGTGCCGTGTCAGCTTTTCGGGGCGATGACCGGTAAAGCACACTCGGTGCTTTCTCTTTTCAACTTCGGTCATAACATCCCCTCCGCACTTATATTCTACCAACATTACATCATAGCACATACCTATTATCGTTTCAACTCGTATGTATTTTATATCTCACTTTGGAAGTAAAATAGATATGAGAAAGGCGGTGATGCTATGGATACGCACGCTCGTCTCCAACAGTTATTGCGGGAGCGCGGTTGGACGGAGTACAGACTTTCAAAGGAGTGCGGTTTGGCACAATCCACGATTGGTAATATTTTCAGAAGAAATACAGTTCCCTCCGTTGCGACCCTTGAGACGATATGCAGAGGATTCGGCATCACTATGTCGCAGTTCTTTGCCGACACGGATATGGTCGAACTGACACCGGACATGAAGGAACTGTTTGACTGTTGGGTCTGTCTCACTCCGAGCCAGAAATCCGCAGCCATCCAAATGCTCAGAGCTATGAGCCATGACGCTGAATAATAGGAAGCCTTCGGGCTTCTTATTTTTTGCTCTCATTACATACAGAGTGAGGCATAAACACAACTCAAAAAGAATGCTTTTTGCATTATAATAATAAGGCGCCGGCTCCGTGCTGCCGTGCCTGTGGGTTTCTTGCCACAGTTACAATTATGCAGCGGGAGGAGGTGAACCCGTATGAAAATAACCAAGAAACAGCCACTTCAACCACGCGGGCGTAGTGATGAAAAAAGGCAGTCTACAAAAGAGGCCATTCGTGAAGTGTATGCCAACGGTCCCCAGAAGGAGGTACAGATTATTCCGGCAAAAAAGGATTTAATTACAGATGCGGAAAAGAAAAAGCTCCGTGTCTGCGCCTATTGCCGTGTAAGCACTGAAGAGGACAACCAGGCAAGCAGTTACGAATTGCAGGTGCAAAACTACACCAAAGTGATTCGGGAAAACCCTGAATGGGAGTTTGCAGGCATTTTTGCGGACGAGGGTATTTCCGGCACTTCTGTTTTGCACCGCGAGCATTTTCTTGAAATGATAGAAAAATGCAAGGCTGGTGAAATCGACCTGATTATTACCAAGCAGGTCAGCCGTTTTGCCCGTAATGTCCTGGACAGCCTCAACTACATCTTTATGCTCCGCAAACTCGATCCTCCCGTGGGTGTGTACTTTGAAACGGAAAAGCTGAACACTCTGGATCGGAGCAGTGATATGGTCATTACTGTACTGAGCCTTGTTGCCCAGAGTGAATCCGAGCAGAAGTCCAACAGCCTGAAATGGTCATTCAAGCGCCGCCGTGCCCAGGGCTTGGGTATCTACCCCAACTGGTCTCTTCTCGGCTACAAGGGCCATGATTGGGAGATAGATGAGGACGAAGCCGATGTGGTACGAACCATCTATAGTCTTTACCTGGAGGGCTATTCCTCCACACAGATTGCAGATTTGCTGACAAAGAGCGGCATTCTGACTGTAAAGGGTCTATCGACATGGAGTTCCGGCAGCGTCCTTGGAATTCTCCGCAATGAGAAATATTGCGGAGATGCCCTGTGTCAAAAAACAGTTACGGTAGATTTCTTTACTCATAAGAGCGTCAAAAACAACGGACTGGAAACGCAGTATTTCATTGAGGGGCATCACGCTCCAATCATTGAAAAGAGCG
>CAKSXP010000077.1 GCA_934515035.1 uncultured Oscillospiraceae bacterium | reverse complement strand
TCGTCAGAAAAGTGGATGAGCTTGGAAGGATAGTCCTGCCTATCGAACTGCGCAGAACCCTCGATATCGCGGAAAGAGACGCCCTTGAAATATATGTGGACGAGGACCGCATAATTCTCAAGAAGTACATGCCCGCCTGCCTGTTCTGCGGAAACGCAAGGGACATCGTGGACTACAAGGGCAAGAACATCTGCCCCGACTGCCTTAAGGCTATCAAAGAGCTTTGAGCGGCGAGACAGAGGCAATAATGACCGCACCGGTGCTGGCACACCGGTGCGGTCATTATTTTTCAGAATTTGTCCGGGACGCCGGGCGCTATGCCGAGCCTTTCCAGGATAAAGCCGGCCACGGATGAGACGTCCTCAAGCCCGAAAACCGGCACGCCCGGAGAGATCTGTTCATCCGTTATGACAGCCCAGAGGTTTTCACGGTCCGCGCAGCGGAGACTGTCATGACCGCGAAAGACCTCTATGCGCGGCAGCGGCTCGGAATGGAAGCCCTCCGCGAGAATGAGATCTACGTTTCTGACATGACTGCAAAGCTCTTCGAAGGACAGGGGGCGGTTTTCGAGTATGGCCGCATGGCGGCTGTTGGCGATGGCGACGCAGTCCGCTCCCGCGGAGCTGAAGCGGAAGGTGTCCTTGCCCTCGCGGTCCATCTGAAATTCGTGTCCGTCGGACTTGAGCACGGCAACGCGCAGTCCGCTCCCGCGCAGAACGGGGATGAGCTTTTCAATGAAGGTGGTCTTGCCGGAGCCGGACCAGCCGGTGAAGGAGATCACGGGAATGTCCATATCTTCGCCTCCAGAACGATCGGTGATGGGTCTTATTATACAGCGCCTGCGCTTTGATGTACATTGAAAAAATCCTCCGCCGCTGAATTAATAAAATGTTTATATTCAAACCGGACATACTGTGGTAAAATGTAATTGTAAAATCTGAGTTTTTAAGGGGGATGCGTCTTGGAAGTGTTCCGAAAAGAGATCATGCCGGCGGTCATGCTGACATGCCTTAAAACCGGCAAATTCAAAACAGGATACATCAGCATAAACCTTTTGACCCAGCTCACGCGCGACACAGCGCCGGCAACGGCGCTGGTGCCGAAGGTGCTTTCACGCGGCACAAAAACCTATCCGGATATAAAAAGTCTCTCCGGGGCTCTTTGCGGAATGTACGGCGCGAGGATAGACCCGTCTGTGCGCAAGATCGGAGAGATACAGGCCGTCGGTTTCACGGCAAGCTTTATAGACGACAGCTTTGTTCCCGAGGGGGAGCATCTGCTTGAGCGCTTGACGGAGCTGATGGGCGAGATGCTGCTTTCTCCGGAAACGCGAGGGGGGCTTCTTCTTCCGTCGTATACGGACAGCGAAAAGGAAAAGCTGCTCGAGAGCATACGCGGCAGGGTCAACGACAAGCGCAGCTATGCGCTTCTGCGTATGCTGGAAAAGATGTGCTGCTATGAGGACTATGCCGTTCCGGCCTACGGCTTCGAGGACGAGTGCGAGAGCGTCAACTACAAAAAGCTGACAAAGCGGTGGAAAGAACTGCTGACTCAGTCGCCCGTCGAGATATTCTTCTGCGGAAGCGCGGAGCCGGAGCGCGTTGAGCGCGCGGTGCGCGAAACTCTTCTTAACCTTCCGCGCGGCGAGATCGATTATGAGATAGGAACGGATATACGCATGAACTCCGTCGAGGAGCATGAGCGTACCTTCACCGAGGAGATGGATGTGAACCAGGGCAAGCTGTCCGTCGGCTTCCGCCTTGGGGAATGCATGGAGGACCCCGATTTTGCGGCTATTCGTGTGTTCAACGCCGTGTATGGCGGCTGTCTGACCTCAAAGCTGTTCATGAACGTGCGCGAGAGGCTGAGTCTTGCCTATTATGCGGGCTCGTCGGTCGATATTCACAAGGGCATCATGTGCGTCAACTCCGGAATAGAGTTTGACAAATACGATGCCGCGCTGTCCGAGATATTCGCCCAACTGGACGCGATGCGCCGCGGCGAGATAACGGACGAGGAACTGGAAAACGCCAAGAAGGCGCTTGCGACCGATCTGCGCACGACGATGGACAGCCAGGAGGGGCTTGAGTATTTCTGCCTTGCGCACATACTCGAGGGCGTTGAATGCCTGCCGGACGAGATGGCGGGACTGGTCGAGCTTGTGACGAAGCAGGACGTCGTGGATATTGCAAACAGCGTCGAGTGCGACGCGGTGTATTTTCTGCGGGGGGAGGAATAGATCATGGAGATGATAGTTTACCCCAATCTCGGCGAGACTCTTTACATTGAAAAGCTGCCGAACGGCGCGAGCGTCATCGTGCTGCCGAAGGCGGGCTATAACAAGTTCTTCGCCAGCTACAGCACGAATTACGGCGGCGCCGACCGCCGTTTCAGATATGGCGGCGAGTGGATCGACACCCCGGCGGGCGTGGCGCACTTCCTAGAGCACAAGATGTTCGACACAGAGGACGGCAACGCCCTGAACATTCTGTCTGCCAACGGCGCTTCTCCCAACGCATGGACGAGCTCCGCAATGACGACGTATTATTTCGAGTGCGCCGGGGGATTCGAGGAAAACCTCAAAAGTCTGCTGTCCTTCGTCTCCGTACCGTATTTCACGCAGGAGAGCGTCGATAAGGAACAGGGCATAATCGGACAGGAGATACGCATGACCGACGACGAGCCGGGCTATGTCGTGTGCTTCAACCTGCTCAAGGCGCTGTATGCCTCAAATCCCGCGCGCGATTCCGTGGCGGGCTCGGTCGAGAGCATCGCGGAGATAAGCGCGGACACGCTTTATGCCTGCCACAAGGTTTTTTATAACCCTTCCAATATGGTCCTGTGCGTCGCCGGAGACGTAAGTCCGGAGCGGGTGATCGAGATCGCGCGTTCGGTGCTCCCCGCGGAAGCGGGGGAGGTCCCCGAGCGCGACTACGGTCCCGCGGACGATAAAAAGGTCTATGAGCCGGTGAAGGAAGTGCAGATGTCCGTATCCGCGCCGCAGTTCATGTTCGGCTGCCGAGTTGAACCCGCGCCGAAGGGCGAGAGGCGTATGCGTCAGAAGGTGCTGTCCGAGCTGGCCGTTGAGTATCTGACGGGCGAAGCGAGCACTTTTTATACCGACCTGTATTCCGAGGGACTGATAAAGAACGATTTCGGCGCCGGACTTGCCTATACGGGCGGCTCCGCCGTGTTCATGGCGGGAGGAGAGAGCCGGGACCCGGCGGCCGTTCTGGACCGCTTCAGGGCAGAGCTTGCCGGGCTGCGCAGCGGCGGCGTGGATGCGGAGCGGTTTGACCGCGCAAAGAAGAGCGTATACGGCTCGGATGTCCGCACGCTGGACCGCTTCTCCGTAATATGCACGGCGATGGCGGAGTCATATTTTGCGGGCTATAACGCGCTGGATGAGTTCGAAACGCTCAGGAGCATAACAGAGCAGGAGCTCTGCGGGTTTATTCTCGATTCCTTCGATCCGGAGGGCTTTGCCCTCTCCGTTATCTCTCCGGCGGAGAAATAAGACAGTAGACAACTCAAAACAAAAGTAATATAATATGAAACCACGGAAGTGCAGAAGCTTCCGTACATAAAGCTGTTCAGGCCGGCGGGGCCGGACCCCCGCCGGATGATCTTATAAACCACATATACACTGAACAAGGAGGAAAGAATTATGGCAAAATTTGATGACATCAAAGGCGCGGTCATAGACACGATAGGCCAGGTAGCCGAAAAGACCCGCGATTTTGCCGGCGTTGTTGCCGATAAGGCAAAGGACGTGTCCCGCATTGCAAAGCTCAATATCGAGATCGGAAGCGAAAAAGATACCATCAAGAAGGCATATACCGAAATAGGCAAGCTTTACTACGAGACCCGCAAGGACGATCCCGACGATTTCTTCATCCAGCTCTGTGATGAGATCACCGTGTCCCTCAAGAACATTGAGGACAAGGAGGCGGAGATCGAGGAGATCAAGGCCCGCGGCAACGCCCCGGAGGACGACATAGTCGTCGAGTTTGAATCCGTGGTCGCAAAGACGGAGGAGCCCGAAGCTCCCGCCGGCGAAGAAGCCCCCGCGGCAGAGGAAGCTCCCGCTGCCGAAGAAACGACCGAGACGGCCGAGGAAGCCCCGGCCGGGGAACCTGAAACTCCCGCAGAGTAACATACGTCACAAAAAAACCCGGACGTCCCATTTGGGATGCCCGGGCTTTTTGTCAGCTTTTGCGGCTGAGATCGGTCGGAATGTATCCGTCGGAGCCGTCAAAAATGTATTTTTCGCCGTAAAGCATGTCATATTCGAGCGTCTGCAATGCGTGCTGATAATCGTCCGGACTGCCGGAGCGGAAATAGCGCTGGTGCAGCGCCGGGATGGGGCCGAGGCACAGCCCAAGGCGGCTCTGGACATACGCGCCGAGCTGGTATGCCTGGAGATCGATGCTCTGTTTGGCAAGGCCGATGTTGGACCAGATCATGTATTCCGTTGTGAACTGGTCGCGGTCGTCAAGCAGGCTTTCGTCTATCTCAAGACTGGGCAGATGGTCGCCGAAGAAAACAACGACCGTCGGCTCGTCTCTGCCGCGCAGGGCGGAGATCAGTTCTCCGATGAACCGGTCAGTCCCGGAGAGCTGCTCGGCATAGTAGGCCCAGGCCTCCGCCATGTCTGCGTCCCCGTCCTCTTCGGAGGGCAGATTCGTCTCGTCCTCGTCGCCGACGTTTGAGTATCTGCCGTGGGCCTGAACGGTTATGGTATATATGAAGTCGCGCCCATCGCTCGCGTCGAGCGCGGAAATGATCTCGCCCGTCAGGACCTCGTCCGTTGCCCAGCCCGTCGGAGTGCGGTCGACCTCTCCCATGTCCTCGACGGAGATAAATTCGTCGAAGCCGAGGTTTTCAAACACTTTGTCGCGCCCGTAGAACGTGCGGATGTGGTTATGTATCGCGGTCGAGGTATATCCGATGCTCCCAAAGTCATAGGCCAGGCTTTCGCAGGTCTCGCTGCCGAGGATCGTCTTATACGGATACTCGCCGGCGCCGAAGTGGTCCATGTTCATTCCCGTCAGGACCTCGAACTCGGAGTTTGCCGTGCCAGCGCCAATCGAGGGCATGGAGAGATAACCGGTCGAGCATTCGCTGCGCAGCTTTGTATAGTTGGGTATCGGGTTTTCGTCAAGCTCTATGCCCGAATAGCGTGCGGGGTCAAAAAAGGACTCGAGCTGTACGATTATGACGTTAGGTCTTGCACCCTTTGTGCTTGTTTTCAGCTCATCGCATATGCCGCTGACGGACTCCGGGGAATAATCCTCCGGCTTTTCAACTCCGCGGTCGATAACGCTGGTGGAAAAGCAGTAGGCAAAGCCAAGATCGTCATAAGCCACCGCGAGATTGCCGAAGCTCTCGGAAAGGGCGTCCGCGCTGGTGACGGAGACGGAGAATATCCAGAGTACACAAGCGATGGAGAGCGTTCCGGCCAGCGCCCGGAAGGGACGTATGCGCTCTCTGGGGCTGCGTTTCCACAGCCAGATACCGCCGGCGATGACAACGGCGGCGCCAAGGACGATCAGCAGGATCTGCCATGGCTCGAGATAAACGTTTATCAGCTTTATCGCGTTGCCGGCCAGGAGCAGGTCTATCATGCCGAGCGGCGTTGTCCGGTAGCTGAGAACGAGAAAATTCACAAACCCGAGGATAAGCCACACGGCGCTCACCACGCAGACCGCAAAGACGCGCCTCGGCGCGAGCATACACACCGACAGCGTCAGCAGCACGATAAAAACATTGTAAAGGAACATGAGCGGCTCCCCGGCAAGGAACTGCACCGCCTCGCTCAGTCCGCGGCGGCTGAAAATTTCAAGAATGAATGTGATAATGACCGAGAGGATAGGAAGCGCGGCAAACGGCCGGCTGTTCAGCCAACCGAAGATCCTGCGCAGTCTGTTTCCCGCCTCTGCCAGTAATGACATTGCTCTTCACGCCTCGCTTTCATGAAAATGCGTATTATAATATAGCACAGGTTTGGAAAAAATAAAGTCCTAAAATCGCAAAAAGCTGACCATTAGACGGGATCCTGTCCGTTTTTGTTCCGCGTTGTTGGTTTTTCACAATGTGATCGTTTCACATATGTTTGACGAATACTGCCTGCCGAACTATAATATCCATGTAAATTCAATTTGTTCGTGGCTGGTGATATTGATGACGGATATAAGGATCATCGCGGGATATTTCAAAAACGCGCAGCTTATTATGAAAAATGCACTGAAGGCCGGCGCGGTTTTTGCTTCATGCCCGATACGGCTCGCGGCGCCGGAAGGGATGCTCCAGACCGGGCTGCTGTCGGAATATGCCGCCTGCGGCGCCTCCGGAACATTTGCGCTCGTGCGCGACTGCGAGTGCGGGATCCGCGAGGGCGACTGCGCCATCCTTCTGCCGCCGGGTACCGGAACGGACGAGCTGCGCGCCGATCTGGACGAGCTGTTCTCCCACGAGGCAAAGCTTTCTCACGAAAAGGAGCTTCTGCGTTCGGCGGGACTGCTCGGGTCGATGAGCGAGGTCGTCTCTGCCGTCTCTGCCGTCGTTGGAAGCGAATGCGCGCTGTATGATTCGCTCGGACGCCTGATAGCCTTTTCCGGCAGGAGCTTTGCCGGAGAGAACATTCCGCCGGAGGCTCTGGGAGGCATAAGACCGGTGGCGCTCGAGGGCGCCGGGCTGTGCACCGCGGCCGCGTGCCGCGACGGGGTGTTCACGGATTTCTGCCTGCATATCGAGCTTGACGGGGAACCGGTCGGCTATCTGCTGTTTTTCGGGGAGTTCACGCCATATGACCGGCCTTTCTGCGAGTTTCTGCCGGTGATCGCGGATGTCGTCAAGTCCGCGATGCGCCGGATGGAGAGAGTGCTGCCCGGACAGAAGTTCTCGACCGAGCTGTTTCTGATGCAGCTAATCGGCGGAGAGAAGATGAGCCGCGCGGCTCTGAGCTCCCGCGCGGAGATGTGCGGACTGGAGACCAGCGGCTATTTTGCGCTGCTGCTCGTCGATCTGAGCCGGCATCCGCTGGAGCGGCCGCGTATGATCCCGGTCGTGAACACGATAGAGCGCGTCAGCGGCGCAAACCCTATCCTCTCCGGAAGCATCATGACGCTGTTCTTCTCGCTTGAGACTCCGGAGGAATTGCAAAGGCGCGTTGAGCTTGTCTGGGAGCACGTCAGAAATCTCGGCTATCAGGGCGTTTACAGCCGCGTTTTTACGGAGCTGGAGGCGACCGGAACGACGTACACCCGCGTGCTGCGTGCGTTGGAGCTGCTCAGCCGCGAGGACAGCTCCGGCAGGCTTGCGTCCTTCGACGAGCTGGAGCTCGGATATGTGGTATCGCTCTGCGGCATGACGCGGCCGGAGGATCTGCATCCGTCGGTGGTGACGCTTCTGCTGCTGGATGAAAAGGGAAAATTTGACCATACGGGAACATTGTATGAATACCTCATCAACGCGCAGAACCTTATAAAGACCTGCGACGCGCTGGGGATACACAGAAACACGCTCGATTACCGTCTGCGGCGCATCGCCGAGAGCACGGGCCTTGACTTCAGCGACGGAAAGCAGATGTTCTCCGTCCTGCTGTCTCTGTCGGCTGACCGGCAGATGAAAAAACAGCGAAATACCGAAGCTTTTCGATAAGCTCAAAAAAACCTCCGGTGCATACTGCACCGGAGGTTTTTGGTGTTTTAAGGATATCTGTTTCGGTTCAGGCCGCGGCTTTACCGCGCTTTTTGCTGAGAACGAGCTGTATCACGATGATACCGCCGACCACAACGAGGCCGATGATGTCGGTCACAAGGCCCGGATAGATGAGCGCCAGGCCGCCTGCGATAACGATGATGCGGACCGGCCAGCTCAGATGACCGTTGAAATAGCCCTCAAGTCCCATGGAGACGCCGAACATTCCAACGGCGGAGGTTATGACGATGAGTATGAAATCAAGAGCGTTGGTATCGATGAACAGCATCGCGGGGTTGAGCGCGAAGATATAGGGGATGATGAACGCCGCGATTGCGAGCTTTGTGGCGATGAGGGCGGTTTTCATCGGCTTGGAACCGGCTATCGCGCTGCCGGCATAGGCCGCGAGGGCGACCGGCGGGGTTATGTC
>CAKSXP010000076.1 GCA_934515035.1 uncultured Oscillospiraceae bacterium | reverse complement strand
GAGGCTCTTGTTGTCCTGAGCCATTTCACGCTCGCCCTGGAGCACGTTGACCTCAACGCTGGTCTGGAAGTCGGCAGCGGTGGAGAATATCTGATCCTTGTGGGTCGGGATGGTGGTGTTGCGCTCGATGAGCTTGGTGCACACGCCGCCAAGGGTCTCGATGCCGAGGCTCAGCGGGGTAACGTCCAGCAGCAGGATGCCCTCGACATCGCCGCCGAGAACGCCGCCCTGGATGGCCGCGCCCATTGCGACGCACTCATCGGGGTTGATGCCCTTGAAGCCTTCCTTGCCGGTGAGCTTCTTAACGGCTTCCTGAACCGCGGGGATACGGCTGGAGCCGCCGACGAGCAGGACCTTGGAGATCTGGTCTCCGGTCAGTCCGGCGTCGGACAGAGCCTGGCGGACAGGTCCGGTCGTCTTTTCGACGAGGTGGTGGGTCAGCTCGTTGAACTTTGCACGGGTCAGTGTGACGTCGAGGTGCTTAGGACCGGTGGCGTCAGCGGTTATATAAGGCAGGTTGATGTTGGAAGTGGTGACTCCGGAGAGCTCGATCTTGGCCTTCTCGGCAGCCTCGCGCAGACGCTGCATTGCGACCTTGTCGCTGGACAGGTCAACGCCAGTCTCCTTCTTGAACTCATCGACCAGATACTGAGTGATGCAGGCGTCGAAGTCATCGCCGCCGAGGCGGTTGTTGCCGGCGGTCGCAAGGACCTCGATGACGCCGTCGCCGATCTCGAGAACGGACACGTCGAAGGTGCCGCCGCCGAGGTCGTAGACCATGATCTTCTGATCGCTTTCCTTGTCAAGCCCGTATGCCAGTGCAGCGGCGGTAGGCTCGTTTATGATACGCTTTACGTCCAGACCCGCGATCTTGCCGGCGTCCTTGGTCGCCTGACGCTGGGAGTCGGTGAAGTAGGCCGGAACGGTGATGACAGCTTCGGTGACGGTCTGTCCCAGATAAGCCTCGGCGTCGGCCTTCAGCTTCTGAAGGATCATCGCGGAGATCTCCTGCGGGGTGTAGCTCTTTCCGTCGATGTTGACCTTGTAGCTGGTGCCCATCTCACGCTTGATGGAGGAGATGGTGCGGTCGGGGTTGGTTATGGCCTGGCGCTTTGCGACCTGGCCGACCATGCGCTCGCCGGTCTTGGAGAACGCCACGACGGACGGTGTTGTACGGTTGCCCTCGGCATTTGCGATAACGACAGCCTCGCCGCCTTCCATAACGGCGACGCAGGAGTTGGTGGTTCCCAAATCTATACCTATGATCTTACCCATAATTAAAATCCTCCTAATATATTCAAATGAAATAGTATATTGTATTTATAATGTTTTTGTGTTGTCAGTTTGCAACTTTTACCATACTGAAGCGGATCACCCGGTCTCCAAGCATGAAGCCTTTTTCAAATTCCTCCACGATCACGCTCTCGCCGAGCTCTTCATCCTCGACATGCATGACCGCGTTGTGTCTCGCGGGGTCAAAGGTTTCGCCCACCGCAGGGATCTCAACGACGCCGAGCTTTTCCAATATCGTCCGGAGCTGAGTCATTGTCATCTCAACGCCCTTGCGATATGCCTCGTCGACCGTCTCCTGCGCAAGCGCGCGGGCAAGATTGTCGTAAACGGGCAGGAACCTGAGTATCGTGTCGCTGCGCGCGTCCGAAAAAACGTTTTCGCGTTCCTTTGCGCTGCGCTTGCGGAAGTTGTCGTATTCCGCGGCAAGCCGGATGTATTTATCCTTTTCCTGCGCGAGCTCGGTTCTGAGCTTCTGCTCCTCTGTCTGTTCGGGCGCTTTTTCGGTCTCCGCGGTGTTTTCCTCGATCTTCTCCGCGGACTCCTGATTTGCGGTTTCCTCCATCGGCGCTTTTTCTTTCTTACCCAAACCTATTCATCTCCTTTGATGAGCTTATCATCCAGCAGCGGCGGCGCATCCGTCGTGCCAAGCAGACGGCTGAGCGCATCGGCGATGCCGCTCAGCTTTGCCGCAACTGCGGAATAATCCATTCGTGTCGGACCGACCACTCCGATCAGGCCCTGCATATTGCCGCCGGCGTTGTATGTCGCCATGACGACGCTTGAATCCTTGAGTTCCTCCGCAACGTTCTCGGGGCCTATCAGCACCCGGACGCTGCCCTCTCCGGCGATTCCCGGAAGCTGTCTCAAATGGTCTCCGTCGGACAGATAATGTATTATTTTGCCCGCCTTGTCGGGGTCCCGGAACTCGGGATGATTGAGAAGGTGGCCGGCGCCGCTGATATAGGCTTCGCCGGTTTTGATATCGCTGAGTATCTCGATAACGAAGGCCGCTATCGCGCGCACCAGACCGTAGGTATCGCCGCTGGCGCGCTCTGTCGAGGCTACCAGCGCACCGGTTATCTGTTCCTCCGTCAGGCCCGTAAAGCCCGCGTTGAACATTGTCGAGAGCATCGAGATAAGCTGCTGATCGACCGAAAACGGAAGGTGCATGAGCTTTGTCTTGACCGACTTGTTGCTGAGCAGCGCAACGACGATAAAGGTGTTCGCGTCGACATAGATGAAGTCAAAGCGCGTTACCGTTGCCGGGACCGGCGCCGCGAGCGCATATGCGGGATAATCCGTAAGTGAGCTTGCAAGCTTTCCGACGTCCGCCATGAGCTTGTCGAGCTGCTGTATTCTCGCGTCGAGCCCGCGGTTGATCTGTTCCGTCTCTTCGGCGGAGAGCTTCTGCCGCTGCATGAGCTCGTTGACATATATCCGGTAGCCCTGCGGCGTTGGGATACGTCCCGCGCTGGTGTGGGGCTGTTCAAGATAGCCCATGCGTTCCAGTTCAGCAAGCTCGTTTCGTATCGTGGCGGTGGATACGCCAAGATCGGCGGCGTTTGCTATCGCCTTGGAGCCGACGGGCTCCGCCGTCCGGATATGCTCTTCAACAACGACGGCCAGTATCTTTTTCTTTCTGGCGCTCAGTTCCATCAGAGAACCTCCTTTGGCGCTCCGGCCATCTGTCTGCTAGCACTCTCGCCTTCTGAGTGCTAGTTTAGCCCTATAAGTGCGATTTGTCAAGCCCTATATTATTAAAGTTCTCATTTTGTTCAAGATTAATTCCTGGATTTTATTTTTGTTCACAATTTCGCACAGAACAGAAAACTGCCCGCCATAAATGGCGGGCAGTTTTGAACTTTTCAGGCATACAACGCGATTATGAGCCAGATGACAAGGCCAAGTCCCGCGATGAACGCCAGCGCGATGAGAAGCGCGGCCTTCAGCGCGCCGAAGATAAACCAGGAACGCTCCTTCCGGGTCAGGGAGTTGTCCTCCCAGGGACGGTCGTCCGTCTCCTCCGGCTCGGCGGACATCGGTTTTTCGTCCTCAATGCCTCGCGTCGTGAACAGCTGCGGGCGGGAAACGCCGCTCATGTCGGCGATCGTGCGTCCGTCATCATCGTCATAAATCTTTCTTTTTCGCGCCATTATTCGTCGTAGAGGTGACAGACCACATAGTGGCCGGGCTCGATCTCGCGCTGTACCGGCGCTTCGACCTTGCAGCGCTCGGTGCAATGCGCGCAGCGCGTGTGGAATTTGCAGCCTGTGGGCGGGTTGGCCGGGGACGGGATCGCGCCCTCGAGGACGATGCGGTCCATCTTCGCCGTCGGATCGGGAATGGGGATCGCTGAGAACAGCGCCTTAGTATAGGGGTGCAGCGGATTGCGGAAGATGTCCTCCGTCGCGCCGTACTCGACGAGGTTGCCCAGATACATAACGCCGACGGTATCGGAGATATGCTCAACGACGGACAGATCGTGAGAGATGAACAGATAAGTCAGGCTGTATTTGTCCTGAAGCTCCTTGAGCAGGTTTATTATCTGCGCCTGGATCGAAACATCCAGCGCGGAAACAGGCTCGTCGCAAACGATGAATTCGGGGTTCAGGGCGAGGGCGCGCGCGATGCAGATGCGCTGGCGCTGGCCGCCGGAGAACTCGTGCGGATAGCGGTCCTTGTGGAAGGGCTGCAAACCGCAGTTGTCCATGACCTCATCGATATAGTCGTTGAACTCCTGCTTGGAAACGATGCCGTGCTCGCGGACGGCCTCGCCGATTATTTCGCCGACGGGCAGACGCGGGCTGAGCGAAGAGAACGGGTCCTGGAAGATGATCTGCATCTTTGTGCGCAGGGCGCGCAGCTGCTTTGCGTCGAGGTCATATACCTCCTGGCCGTTGAAGAGCACCTGGCCGCCGGTCTTTTCGCCCGACAGGCGCAGGATCGCGCGGCCGGTCGTCGTCTTGCCGCAGCCGGACTCACCGACGAGTCCCATCGTGGTGCCGCGCTTGAGGTTGAAGGTAACGCCGTCGACGGCCTTGACATAGCCGACGGTCTTGGAGATCATACCGCCCTTTATCGGGAAGTACTTCTTCAGCTCGTTGACCATCAAAAGGTACTGAGGGTCGTATTCAACGGGGGTGAAATCGTTGTTATTCATTTCAGGCATTATCATTCACCCTCCTTTTTATAGTAGCGGTAGCATGTCACGGAGTGCGTGTCGCTGAGCTTGACCTCGTGGGGGTACTCGCCGCCGCAGCCTTCAACGCACATCTCGCAGCGGTCCTTGAAATAGCAGTAATCCGGCATATTGACAGGATTCGGGACCTTGCCGGGGATGGAATAGAGCTTGTCCACCTTTTTGCCGACGACAGGCTTGGAAGCCATCAGGCCGATCGTATACGGATGGGCGGGATGAGCGAATATCTCCTCCGCCGTGCCCTTTTCAACGATGCGTCCGGCGTACATGACGACAACATAGTCCGCCATCTCGGCGATGACGCCGAGGTCGTGGGTGATGAACATGATGGAGGAATTGATCTTATCCTTCAGGTTGCGGAGCAGGTCGAGTATCTGGGCCTGGATCGTAACGTCCAGAGCGGTGGTCGGCTCGTCCGCGATTATGATCTTCGGGTTGCAGGCCAGCGCCATTGCGATCATAACACGCTGGCGCATACCGCCGGACAGCTCGTGCGGATACATCTTGTAAACGCCCTCGCTGTTTGCAATGCCGACCATTTCCAGCAGCGCGATAGTGCGGGCCTTGATCTCCTCCTTGCTCTTGCCCTCGCCCTCGTGCAGGGCGATGACCTCATCGACCTGGTCGCCGATGCGGAAAACGGGGTTGAGCGCGGTCATGGGTTCCTGGAATATCATGGAGATATAGTTGCCGCGAAGCTGCTGCATCTTTGTCGTGGGCACCTTGGTTATATCATATGCCTTGTCGCCGAGGTTGAGGCGGATAGCGCCTTCAACGATCTGTCCCTGCGGGCGCTGGAGAAGCTGCATCAGCGAAAGGCTGGTAACGCTCTTGCCGCAGCCGGACTCGCCGACAACGCCGACGGTCTTGCCGATCGGAACATCGAAGCTGATGCCGTCAACGGCCTTGACAGTACCGACATCGGAGAAGAAATAAGTGTGGAGGTTGTCGAACTCGACGGCGTTTTTGGGGTCCTTCATCGTCGTCAGATATTCGCTCTCGGGCACGTTCTTGCGCTTGCGCTTCTTTTCAAGGGCGTTGGTGACCTTGCGGTTCTCTCTTGAAATGCGCCGCGACTCTTTCGCGGACAGATATCCGTCGTTCTTTTTTGCCATATTTCCTCCTCCCTTCTCAGCGCTTCATCTTCGGGTCGAACGCATCGCGCAGGCCGTCGCCGACGAGGTTGAACGCCAGGACGGTCAGCAGCAGCAGAACGCCGGCCGGGATCCAGATGAACCAAAAGCTAGTCAGAACATAGGTATTGTTTACGTCGCTGATGATATTGCCCCAGGACGCAAACGGGAACTTGACGCCGAGGCCGAGGAACGAAAGCGTGGCCTCGGTTATTATCGTGGAGCCGAGCCCCATGGTGCAGGAAACTATCAGCTGAGGCATAACGTTCGGCACCAGGTGCTTGAAGATACGGCGCGACACGCTGATGCCGCAGGCCTCGGTAGCGGTCATGAACTCCTGCTCACGCAGGGAGAGGATCTGGCCGCGCACCATTCTTGCGATGCCGGGCCAGCCGAGGAAGCCGAGGATCAGCATCAGGTACAGCATACGGATCTGCGGGTCAACACGCATGGCGTCCATCGCGGCGCCGAGGATAATGATGACCGGCATCGACGGGATGCAGTAGAAGATATCGACGATTCGCATGATGAGGTTATCCACCCATTTGCCGAAGTAGCCGGAGATACCGCCGAGGATAACGCCGATCACAGATTCTATTATAACAACAATGAAGCCGATTATGAGTGAGACGCGGCCGCCGTACATCAGGCGGGTCAGCATGTCCATGCCGTTGCCATCCGTGCCGAGCCAGTGGTCCTTGCTCGGAGAAGCATAGGTGTCGAACACGCGGGTCTCGGTGGACTGGGTAACGGTCCAGCTCTTGGTGTCGGGCTCATAGGTGACGACATATTCGTGGGTCTCGCCGTCCGTGTCGGTGAAGAAGAAGTCGTTGTTGCCTTCGTCGATGGACTCGGCAAGCTCTTCCTTGAACGCGCGGCTGATAAAGACGTCGGACATGACGGCGTTAACGACGTAGCGGCTGATATAGGCGACCTCTTCGCCGCCGGCAAAGACGACGCCGTCCTCGTCGATCGTATAATCGGTGCCGTCAGCGGAAAAGCTGGTCTCGCCGTTGGTATATGCCTTCAGGGAGTTGAACTGAAGCTCATAGGACAGCTTGCTGTCCACGCTGCTGGCATTGATGATGTCCTTGTAGGCGATGCCGATGTTGTCGCCGCCGGAGAGGGAAACGCTGTAAAAATCCTCGCCCTCGGCCGCGACGGTATATTCAACGTCGCGGTAGGAAAAGCTGTCCTTGCCGGTCGTGACGGCCAGGAGCATCTGTGCCTGGAGGACGGAGTTGAAATCCTGCCCGTCAGCCTGGGCATAGCGGAAATCATTATTTTCGATAACGCCGGCATAGGTTTTCTGCTGATATGTCGTCGTATAGAATATCTCATCCTCCGCATAGGGAGTAACGACTCCGCCGAGGAACGAGAAGATGAACATGAACAGAAGAATGACAAGGCCGGTGACGGCGATGCGGTTGCGGAAGAAGCGCTTGGAGACCAGCGCGCCGGGAGAGAGCACCTTTACGCGGCGATCGTCATTCAGGGAATACTCCTCGCCGCCGGCTTTCTTTGTGCCGCTGCGCTTTTCGTTATTATCACTCATGATGCTTCCTCCTTTCTTACGCGATGCGTACACGGGGATCGACCACCGCGTACAGTATGTCGGAAATGAGGTTGCCCGCCAGCGTCAGAACGGCGAGGAACGTCAGATAGAACATGGAAAACGGGATGTCGCCCGCGATCATTGCGTGGTATGAGGTATAGCCGATGCCGGGGATGGAGAAGAGCGTCTCGGTTATAAGCGCGCCGGAGAACAGGCCGGGCAGGGAACCGCCGACGATAGTGACAAGGGGAATGAGGGTGTTGCGGAAGGCGTGATGATAGATGACCTTGCGCTCCGAAAGGCCCTTGGCGCGGGCGGTGCGGATGTAATCGGCGTTGAGGACCTCGAGCATGTTGGTTCTGGTATAGCGCATCAGCGAACCTATGCTGATGACGACCAGCGTCACGATAGGCATGACAAGGTGATCTGCCTTGTCGAGGAACTGGCCCCAGGACGAGAGCTGTTCATAGTTTCGTCCGACAAGGCCGAAGAGGTCGAACCACCGCAATTTGACGGAAAACACGAGCTTCAGAAGCGAAGCGAAGAAGAACGTGGGCAGCGATATGCCTGCCAGCGCGATTATCGTTATCGTATAGTCCGTCCTGGAATACTGCTTGGTAGCGGCGACGATGCCGAGAGGTATCGCTATTATAAGCTCGAAGAACAGCGCGATCGCGCCCATGACGAAGCTCAGCCAGATGGTATCGTTGAACTTATCGATGACAGGCACGGTGTAATACCAGCTGTCGCCGAACTGACCGGTGAACATCTGTCCCAGCCATGCAAAATAGCCATAGACGATGCCCTTATCCATATTATACATCGCCTCAAGTTGGGCCATCCATTCATCAAAGCTCTTTGAGCCGGGCTGCATGGATTTCTGCCTTGCGACCGACTCGATATAGGAAGTCGGCAGGCAGCGCATCAGCGCATATATTATAAATGCAACGAAAAACAG
>CAKSXP010000075.1 GCA_934515035.1 uncultured Oscillospiraceae bacterium | reverse complement strand
GTCGAGGTATATGGAAATCTGTTGAACAAAACTGTGTAGATCGTATCAGCCAAAGCTATCGCAAGACTGCGGAAAATGACGCTTTCAAGCTCTATTTCTTCCCAGCCGCTATTGCCCTTCTTGCGGTTGCGGATGCTTGAGTATACTAAGCCGACCGCAATTATTATAATACACAGCCAAAACTCTATTTTCATTGCAGCTCCCGAAACATGATCTTAAAGGTTATTGTTTGTGACATACGCATTAAACCCTTTATCCAAAAGGCCGGATATATCATCATAATCGGTATGCTTCACATCGTAATAATACCCGTAATCATGCGTCCATCCCAAATCACCTTTAAAAAAGCGAAGTTTCTGTGTCCATCCAGCCCAATACTGTGTATTTGAATTTCCCTGCACCGTCACTATTCTAGTGCGAGCCCTTGTAATATTCACTCTTTCTGCCGTAAAGCTATTCTTTGTATAAGTTATGCCATTTAATACAACGGTACTTACTACTTCTGTTACAACAGTAGCAGCTACACCTACCCAAGTCCAATTTCCTGATAGTATCCAAGATGCGACCGCAGATAGCGCTGTTTGTGACGCGAACCAACTGGAATCTATTGACCCAGTACTTGTGGTTTGACTCTCCTTACAGTATACTGTGTAGCTATTATTATTATGCTTCTTTGTAGTATAGCCAACTACAGTATTAACATAATTACTTCCGAAAGCATCAGTTATTTCTGCACTAAGTGTTGAAGAACCATTTATATCAACCGTACCATTTGGAACTGTCGAAGTTGTTATAGCATGATATCTAACCTTTGTAAAAGACTCAATATTATTAATAATCAGTCCATTAACAATATCATACAAACTGTTTTCACTTGTTTTTATGGCTCCGAAAGTATTGTAAATACTGTCAATTGAGTATATTTCACTCTCAACAACTCTATTTGATTCTTTAACGTATGAAAATTGAATCCTTCCATCTGATGTAATTTGAGCTACATATGCCAACTCAGGCGTTGCATATACATAAAATACGCTATCTCCTAGCATAACAACAGTTTTTCCTGTTGAATTATCAGTATCTATAACCTCACTTAATACCTTTACTTTGTAAGAGTCGTAATTTCCCGACGCCATTGGTGCTGTTACTGTAAACATAAGTGTCATCATAAGAACAAACGCAATTACTCTGCTTTTTTTCATGACGTTCCTCCTCTTTTAACAATCGTCAAATCCTGTAATCTTCTTACCTTGTACAATGAAGCGCGAGAAAAATGGATAATCAATACCGGTATTTGATAACAGTTTATACTATATTCTAAAAACAGTCAATATTTATTAATATTTCCCTCTTTTTGTATAGTTCTCATCATCAGTTTTTAGTAATAATATACAATCACTTTAGCCACCCGCCCCACTTTACATAGATTTAACATTCGCCCCGTTTTAGACTTAACTTTTTTACTTTAATATTAAGATATTGTAAAATGAGAAGGTATTTTCGTAAAAAGCGTCTGCGGATGGACAGGTTCTTGTCATAAGACGGGGCTTTTCCCGCGGCGGCGGTTATGAAAACGGCTTCCAGGCACGACGGAGGAACCAAGATGTCAATTTACTCATTCCTGACTCTGTTCGGCGGACTTGCATTCTTTCTGTACGGAATGCATGTCATGTCATCCAGCCTCGAAAAGCTTTCCGGCGGCAAGCTGGAAAAGATCCTCAAGAAAATGACCTCCAACCCCTTTAAGAGTCTCGCGCTCGGCGCGGGCATCACGATCGCGATACAGTCCTCTTCCGCGGCCACGGTAATGCTTGTCGGTCTGGTAAACTCCGGCATAATGGAGCTGGAGCAGACCATCGGGATCATAATGGGTTCGAACATCGGCACGACGCTGACGGCGTGGATACTCAGTCTCACGGGCATAAGCAGCGACAACGTGTTCGTCAACATGCTCAAGCCCGAGAATTTCTCCCCGGTATTTGCCGTCATCGGAATACTGCTTATCATGGCGTCCAAACGGCAGCGCAGAAAAGACATCGGCTGCATCCTCCTCGGTTTTTCCGTTCTCATGTACGGAATGGAACTGATGAGCGACTCCGTTTCCCCGCTGGCCGATTCCCCGGCTTTTTCCAGCTTCCTTGTCGCTTTCAACAATCCCTTCCTCGGCATAATCGTCGGCACGGTGTTCACCGGAATAATCCAGTCCTCCGCCGCATCCATAGGTATCCTCCAGGCGCTGTCCATGACGGGCAGCATCTCCTACGGCATGGCTATCCCCATAATCATGGGTCAGAACATCGGCACCTGCGCCACCGCGCTGCTCTCCGCCATCGGTGTTAAGCGCAACGCAAGGCGTGTTGCCGTCCTGCATCTGAGCATTAAGATCATCGGCACCATCATCTGCTGTATTCTGTTCTACGGTGTAAACGCGCTCTTCAATTTCAGCTTCGTGGACTCCCCCATCAACACCGTCGGCATCGCACTGTGCCACACGATCTTCAATATCCTCAATACCATCCTGCTCATGCCGTTTTCAAAGCAGCTTATCAGCCTCACCCGCAAGCTTGTTCCGAACGCAAAGGACTCGGAATCCGGCGTCCTTCTCGACAGCCGCCTGCTCAACTCCCCCTCCTTCGCCATTGCCGAGTGCTCCAACCTCACTATCGACATGGCCTCCAAGGCGCAGTCCAATACCCTCAAGGCGCTGTCACTTTTCAAGACCTGGGATCAGGCCGTTGTTGACGAGGTCATCAGACTTGAAGACGAGCTTGACCATTATGAGGACGAGCTTGGTTCTTTCCTTGTCAAGGTCGCAACAAAGACCCTTTCCGACGACGACAGCCGGGTCGTTTCCAAGCTTCTTCACGCAATAGGAAATCTTGAGCGCATCGGTGACCACGCGGTCAATCTTCAGGAAAGCGCGCTTGAAATGCATGAAAAGGAGCTGCATTTCTCGGACGCCGCAAGAGCTGAGCTTGACGTTATCATCGCCGCTTTGACGGAGATACTGGACATGGCCGTCAGGTCCTTCGCGACAAACGATGTTTCTCTGGCTTCCCACGTTGAACCGCTCGAAGAGGTCATCGACCAGCTTGTGGAGTCCGCCCGTATGCGTCATATCGCCCGTCTCAAGCGCGGTGTGTGCACTATCGAGCTCGGATTCGTTCTGTCCGATATTCTCAACAATATCGAGCGCATTTCCGACCAGTGTTCAAATATCGCCGTCTGCATAATCGAGACCCAGAAAAACAGCTTTGACACCCACAGCTATCTGCACGGTGTCAAGGCAAGCGCCGATTCCGGGTTTGACGAAGAATTCAACAGATACGTCAACAAATACGTCCTGCCGTGATCATACCGCAAAAAGAACAGCCTCAGCAGTTTTATTCTGCCGAGGCTGTTCTTTTTTATATATCTGTTTATGCCTCCGCCGCGGCTGTATTGCCCGTCTGCGGCTCAAATCTTCTGGTCAGAAAGAGCTGTATCCAGAGCTTGCTGTATGAATACAGATCGTCCAGCGAAACGTCGGAAAGTCCGCGGCAGTATTTTACATACTCACATATGAGTCCGTTGACAAATACGGAGATATCAAGCGCAAGGTATTCCTTATTCTTTACCCGTGCATCGCGGTTACAAAGCTCTAGAAGCTTGTTTATCGCGATCGTCGTCAGCTTTTTTGCCGCAAACAAAAAATCATTTGAACGGCACAGCAGTTTATAGTTTTCATCATTTTCTCTGATGTACTGGAAAAAGATCTCGGCAAATTTTTCCGCGCTGACCGCCTCCAAAAGCTTTGCGTTGTCAAAAAAGCGGTCGATCAGCTCATTTTCATAGTCTTCCGCGATACCGTAGGTGTCGTCATAGTGCGCGTAAAAGGTGCTTCGGCTAATGTCCGCCCGGGTACACAGCTCGCTGACCGATATACGGGATATTTCCTTGTACTCCGATAGCATCTCCGCAAACACGCTCTTTATGAGCTGTTTTGTCTTTGCAGACGAACGATTGAGATTTTTAACTTTCATTTTCGTTTCCCTTACAATTTTGCGTACAGTGTTCATATTCTTACACTGACTACATTCTTGTTCTTTCTTTCTGTTTGCAGACTCATTATAATGCGACATTGTCAAGATGTCAACAGTGTTCATAAAACACAGAACAGGAGGAAACATATGCACACGATAGAAGTGGAGCATCTTACAAAAGATTACGGCTCCGGACGCGGCGTGTTTGATGTCAGCATTGCGGTCGACAAAGGCGAAGTGTTCGGGTTTCTCGGACCGAACGGCGCCGGCAAATCCACCACTATCCGTCATCTGATGGGCTTTTCCAAGCCCGACAGCGGAAGCACAAAAATCGAAGGCAAGGAGACCTTTTCGCACTATTCACAGGTGCTTAGTCACGTTGGCTATATTCCGGGAGAGATCGCGCTTCCCGCCGGACTCAGCGGCTGGGAATTCATTCACATGATGCAGGACCTGCAAAAGATCCACAACGAGGAGCGGCTCAATTCCATGCTGAAGCTTTTCGAGCTTGAGGACGAGGTGCTGCGCGGCGATACAAAGCGTATGAGTCTCGGCGTCAAGCGTAAGCTCGCGGTGGTCGCGGCGTTTATGTCCGATCCGGATGTGCTGATCCTGGACGAACCGACAAGCGGTCTGGACCCGGTGATGCAGGAAAACTTCATCCAGTTTATTCACGAGGAAAAAGCCCGCGGCAAGACCATCCTGCTGTCGAGTCATATCTTCTCGGAGATCGACTCGACCTGTGACCGCATTGCGATCATAAAGGATGGCCGGATCGTATCCCAGTTTGTGGCGGACGACCTGAAACACGCCTCGCGCAAGTATTATACGGTGACTTTTGAAACCGAGGCTTCAAAAAAGGATTTTCTTAAAAAAGCCGCCGCTCTGCCGTCCTTCCACCTGATCCGGGAGGGAGACCGCGAAACCTATCTGTCGGTTGAGGACAGCGACCTCAATGCGCTTATCGCCATATTGGCAAAGGCTCATGTCGACACGTTCAGCAACCGGCGCGAAACGCTTGAGGATTACTTCCTCAAGTTCTACAAAGAGGACAAAGATTTCGGAGGTGCTTTGAAATGAGCGTTATCGAATGCAGCAGGCTTACCAAGGATTTCGGCGACGGACGCGGCATTTTCGAGCTTGACCTGAACATTGAAGAGGGCGAGATGGTCGGATTCGTCGGCACGAACGGCAGCGGCAAGACCACCACGATCCGCAATATGCTGGGCTTTCTCAAGCCGACGTCCGGCAGCGTCAGCGTAAACGGATTGTCCTCGTGGGAGCACGCCAGCGAGATAGCCCGGAGCATTGGCTATGTGCCGGGTGAGATCGCGTTTCCGGATCTGAAAACGGGCATCGATTTTCTTAAATGCCAGGCGGATTTTCTTGGACTGAAGGACATGAGCTATGCCAATGAGCTTATTGAGCGTCTTCAGCTCGATCCCCGCGCCAATCTGAAGCGGATGAGCAAGGGCATGAAGCAGAAGACCGCGCTTGTCGCGGCGCTGATGAATAACGCGCCGATCATAATTCTGGATGAGCCGACAACGGGACTTGACCCTCTGATGCGCATGACCTTCCTGGACATCATCAGGGAGGAACACGCCAGGGGAAAAACCATATTCATGAGCAGCCACAGCTTTGAGGAGCTTGAGACCACCTGCGACCGCGTGGCATTGATAAACGACGGACATATCGTGGACGTGTGCAACATGAGCGATATCACCGAACGCCCGGTAAAGGAATTCAAGATCGAATTCCACACGGAAGCGGACTACACAAGATTTCTCGGCGAAAACTACGAGGTCATACGCCGCCAGCCGCAGTACGATCAGGCCACCATCCGCATCCCCGCGAATGAGACCGCGGCTCTTTTGGAAAGGCTTGCAGGCTATGACGTAAAGTTCATCTCGGAACTGCCCTATACATTGGAAATGCACTTCAAAAAAATTCTATTTGCAAAAAAGGAGAACGAAAGCCATGTTCAGTAAAGCACTT
This sequence comes from uncultured Oscillospiraceae bacterium, assembly GCA_934515035.1. Lineage (GTDB taxonomy): Bacteria > Bacillota > Clostridia > Oscillospirales > Oscillospiraceae > CAKSXP01. The sequence continues at coordinate 2,282 of CAKSXP010000075.1, read as the reverse complement.
TTCAAGCAATCCTGCAAGGCAAACGGGACCATGTGGATAATAATCACCTTTGCGGTTTGCTTTATGCTCGCCTGCGTCATGCTCATCTCCGGCAACGGAAACATAGGCGAGGTCAAAAACTCAATTCAGGATACGATCATTTCCAAAGAGATCGACGCGGGCCTTGAAAAGCGCGCCGTGAATTACTATGCCAACGCATCGGACGGTCTGTCCCACTTTGACAGTCTGTTCACCGCCAATTCCACCGATGCGCTTTCATACCTCACGTGGCTGTCCGCGATGCCGGATCAGTCCGTTATCACGGATCCCCAGCAGTATGCAGCGGCCATGGAACAGTGGCAGAGCGCAAAGCCCGAAATGGAGACGGAGACCGGCAAAAACCTTGAAGCCGCTGTCGGCGAATGGCAGGCAGCCCGTCCCGACATGGCGGCTTTTGACTCCGTCGAGGAATATACCGCCGAAATGAAGGAATGGGCGGATGCAAGCCCCGCCACCGCGGAAAACGCAATCGCGCTCGCCTACACCGATGCCGCGAACGACTTGCAGGAATATGTATATGACAAAGCCCTTGCTCTGGACCCTGCGTACACGCGCGATTCGACCGAAGCCAAGGAAATGCTGGGCGCCGTGATGTATACGCTCAACCCCAACGGAATGTTCAACGATTCCTTCTATCTCAAGCATGAAAAGCAGGCGCCCGAGGAATACGACTACATGTCCCTGATCGAGCATATTCAGGCAGGCGATGCGGACGAATATCTGTCCAGCGCCGAGCGAAACGCTTATCGCGCCGCGCGCGCAGAGGACTGTTCCTCCATGTTTCTTGCCGGAAACATGACCGAAGCCGACAATGTTGAGAAGATAGTTAACGAGCTGTCCTCTTTCGGCGTTACCATGGAGAAATACGAGGGCTTCGGCTATACCTATGATTCCATTAAGCACCTTGCCAATACCACCGTCATCACCTATGGCAACAGGCTCTCCTATGAGATGGAGCTGCTTGCAGAGCGCCGGGCAAACGGCGAATTCGCCAGTGAAGAGGCCTATGAAAAGGCGGTCGAGGACAAGACTGCGGAGCTTGTGGACGATGTGTCCGGCAGCCTTCTGTCCGCCCTCCCGCAGGAGGTTTCGGACGCGCTGGAGGAAGTCGGCCAGGCTGACCTGTACACGCTGATCGTCGGCTCGATCTTCTACAAGCTGGCCGGACTGCTTCTGCCCATAATCTACATGATCATGGTGTCAAACAACCTGATCGCGGGCCAGGTGGACAGCGGTTCCATGGCATATGTGCTTTCCACCTCCACCAAGCGCAGCACCGTTGTGTTCACACAGGCGGTTTATCTGATAGGTTCTCTGTTTGCCATGTTCTGTCTGACTACCGCGACCGGCTGTGTTTGCCTGTCCATTGTCACCGAGGATATCAAGCTGACATACGGTAATCTGATCCTGCTCAACGTCGGCGCATTTCTGGTTCTGTTCGCTCTTTCCGGACTGTGCTTCTTTACCTCCTGCTGGTTCGACAGAAGCAAGCGCTCCATGGCGATCGGCGGCGGACTGAGCATCTTCGCACTTGTCGCCGCGATGCTCGGACTGTTCGGCAGCCCCGTCATCCCCTCTGTCGTGCGTCTGGACAGCCTGAACTATTTCAACTATGCCACCATAATCTCGTTCTTTGACGTTATCTCGATCATGGACGGCACCAATGTGTTTGTCTGGAAGTTCGCAATTCTTGCCGCGATGGGTATCGTCGGCTACATTATCGGCTCCGTGCGCTTCACGAAGAAGGATCTGCCACTGTAAGGCCATGTGAGCGGGCGGAACAATGTAAAGGAGAATCAACATGTTTGAATTTACAAAGCTGTGCAGGGAATTTGACACTCTTACGCCCCTGGAGCGGAGCGCCATGCTGACAAAAAAATCGGCCGTAATACTCGCAAAGCTGACGCAGCTGAGCATACCGGGCGTTGATCCGGTAAACACGCTTGCCGGGTTCATCCTCGGCTCCGTGGTCGCGGACGGGCACATCAGCGAGCGGGAATACCTTCTCATATATCCTGCGCTCCTGAAAGTATTCGGTGATGAATTTGACTTTGAAAGCGTCAAGGATTCATTCCGTAAAGACCGTGACGGCAGAGCCGCCGTCAGGCTGTACACGCAGGAAATGCTCGCTCTCCTCGCGCTTGCGGACGAAGGTCTGCGGGAGGACATGATCATGCTGTGCCTGTGCGTTGTGAGCATGGACGGAAGAATTACGCTGCGTGAACAGCGCTATATCCATCAGC
>CAKSXP010000074.1 GCA_934515035.1 uncultured Oscillospiraceae bacterium | reverse complement strand
AGCTGCTGGCGCTTCGCGGCGCAGACAGCGAACAGATGCGGCTCATTCTCTCCACATATGACGTCGAGCCCGGCGATATAAACATCATTCCCTGGCCAAACCCCATTTCCAGCTATATCCCGCAGTATTCCATAGACTTCGGAGACGGCGAAAGCCAGGAGGAGAAACTGACGCGGTACATTGAAGAGGTCAGAGCCGTTCTTTTTGAAGTTTCACCCCTCTATGATCCCAATGTTTACGATTCCATGGTTTTTGATGTGGACGGAGACGGGACAGAGGAATACTGCGTTCTGGGTTTCGGACGGACTTCCGGACTTTTCACCTTCACCTTCCTCGCGGCCGAAGCCGGTTCCGATACCCTGAAATATGACACGCTGTTCTGCACGGAGTGGTATGACCTGTCCTTTGTCCGGTGCAAAGACGGCGTTGTCCGTGTGCAGGGGATCGACCAGAAGGAGCCTCCGCAAACGCACCTGTTTGACATCTCCGTTGCTGACGGCAGCATTCAGCTGACGGAGGACGGAGAAAACATCTCGATCTATTGAGTTCCGCACCGGCGGTATGCTCTGCTGCCGACCCCATATTTGTAAAACCCCCATATTTGTTCCGCGCCCGGGTCCGTTTTTTATACGCAGTGTAAAAATAATAATTAGAACGCGGAGCATTTTTTTGCGGCGGCTTTTTCATATGTCCTATTGACTTTCTCTGTCTACTCTAGTAGAATGCATATAAATACAGTTTGTCAGACAAGTACGAATAGATATAGTAATAATCCGCAGGAGGTAGTATGGAATTTTTTACACTGAACAACGGACATCTTATGCCCGCGCTTGGTTACGGCTGTAATTCACTGGGGCGCAGCAAGGATGACTGGGTAATGGAACCGGACGGCGATTATCGGCCTCTCTATTATGCTCTGAACGCAGGCTACCGTTTTTTTGACACCGCTATTCGTTATCACAACGAGTCAGCTCTCGGCCTTTTTCTCTCGGAATACAGTGAGGAACACCACATTCTCAGAGACGAGTTCTTTCTCTCCACTAAAATTCCTACGGAATCCCCCTATGTCGAGAGTCCTGCCGCTTCCCGCTCCTATATTGAACGTAGTCTTTCCCGTCTTCATACCGATCACCTGGATATGTTGCTCATTCACGGACCTCGGAAGGAAAACATGGACACCACTCTTGACCTTTGGCGCGTGATGGAGGAAATGTACGACGAGGGGAAGCTTCGAAATATCGGTATTTCCAACTTCTACGTACCGCAGTTGGAGTGGTTCCTGCCTAAGGTCCGCATCAAACCGGCGGTCAATCAGATTATGATCAACCTCGGTGTTAGGAATCAGGATGCTGTTGACTGGTGCAGACAGAACGACATTCTCCCTGCTGCATGGAGTCCTCTTCGCAATGCGCGGCAGGAAAACATTGCAGAACTGAATGTAATAGGCCGAAAATACGGCAAGACTTGGGCACAGGTCCTTCTTCGGTACTACAAGCAACAGGGAATTCTGGTCGTCACAAAGTCTCATGTTGAGAAGGAGGTCGTCCAGAATCTGAATGTTTTTGATTTTAAGCTGACCGATGACGAACTGAAGCGAATCGACGCAATGGAGGGCGGCGATTTCGTCCCGAAGGTCTGATTCGGACTGCGGCATACGGCAAAAGCGTCGGAAGTATGTATATATCGGATATACATTTGCAAAAGTTCTATATTTGTCCCCTGCTTTAAACCGGTTTTTATACGCAGTGTAAAAATAACGTTCAGAATGCGGAAAACTGTTGACAAAGAAAAATCATGTTGCTACAATCGCATTATAGTTTTTACTGTCATCAGAGATGACTGGCGGTCTTTACCGCCGGATACACCGTTTTTGGAGAATCAGATAATGAAGAACATTTTCTGCACCGCTTATTACTTTTACTTTACTATGACTGTATAGTAAGGGTAATTTGTGATGCAAAAAAATGGGCTCAATAAAGTTCGTTTTATAAATGCGGCACAGGTTACGCCTGTGCCGCATTTTTATTTACACCAACATTTTCGCTGACGGGGACGGGCGCTCCCCTGAATAAACTGGAGGCAAATAAAATGATCGTTGTACTCAAATCAAACGTAAATCCCAACAGGCAGAACCAGCTCATCGATTGGCTCAAGGGAATGGGCCTCGGCATCCATGTATCAGCCGGAGAATATCAGACCGTGCTCGGCCTCATCGGAGACACCAGCAAGGTCGATATGGAGCTTATAGAGAGCCTTGATATAGTCGACTCCGTAAAGCGCGTCTCCGAGACCTTCAAATGCTGCAACCGCAAGTTCAAACCCGACGACACTCTCGTTGAGATCGGCGACGTCAAAGTCGGCGGCGGTAATTTCTGTATGATCGCCGGTCCCTGCTCGGTTGAGACTGAGGAACAGATCGTCGGCGTTGCAAAGGCCGTCAAGGCCTCCGGCGCGAACATGCTGCGCGGCGGCGCGTTCAAGCCCCGCACCTCCCCTTACGATTTTCAGGGTCTCAGGGGCCGCGGCATCGAGCTTCTCAAGATAGCCCGCGAGGAGACCGGTCTGCCCATCGTCACGGAGATAATGAGCGCTTCCGACCTTCCTCTTTTCGAGGACGTCGATGTTCTTCAGGTCGGCGCAAGAAACATGCAGAATTACGATCTTCTCAAGGAGCTGGGACACACGGACAAGCCCATCCTTCTCAAGCGCGGTCTTGCCAACACGCTGAAGGAGCTTCTCATGAGCGCGGAATATATCATGTCCAGCGGAAATGAGCGCGTTATTCTCTGTGAGCGCGGCATCCGCACCTTCGATGATTACACACGCAATACGCTCGATCTGGCCGCCGTTCCGATGCTGAAGGAGCTCACTCATCTGCCCGTCATCGTCGATCCGAGCCACGCCACGGGCATCGCGCGTCTGGTTCCCCCGATGGCGCTTGCAGCCGCCGCCTGCGGCTCCGACGGCCTTATCATTGAGGTCCACAACGACCCGCTCCACGCGCTCTGCGACGGCGCTCAGTCCCTTCGTCCCGAAGAATACGACAAGCTGGCCGCGAAGGTCAGAGCAGTCAGGGAGGCGGCGCTATGACAGTAGGAATAGTTGGCCTCGGCCTTATCGGCGGCTCCTTTGCCAAGGCATATCAGCACGCGGGACACACCGTTCTGGCATATGACAGCGACAGCTCCACCCTCGCGTTTGCCGGTGTCAGCGGCGCGATAAACGATGAGCTTACCAGTGACAACATATCGCACTGCGACCTTGTTCTGATATGCGTTTATCCTCAGGCCGCGATCGATTTTATGCGCGATATGGGGCCTTATATCGGCTCCGGCCCCGTCGTCATCGACTGCTGCGGAACAAAGCGCGCCGTGATGGCCGAAGGCGTAAAATATGCAGAGCAGTACGGCTTCACCTACCTCGGCGGACATCCGATGGCGGGCACGCAATACTCGGGCTTCAAATACTCCCGCGCCGGCATGTTCCAGGGCGCGCCGATGGTGATAGTGCCGCAGGATTTCAGCGACATCGTCCTTCTCAGCCGCGTCAAGGAGCTTCTGGAGCCGGCGGGCTTTGCCCGCATTTCCGTTACCACGGCGGAAAAGCACGACGAGACCATCGCCTTTACCTCGCAGCTCGCGCACGTCGTCTCAAACGCATATATCAAGAGCCCCACGGCGCTTGTCCACAGCGGATTCTCCGCCGGCAGCTACAAGGACATGACGCGGGTCGCCTGGCTGAATCCCGAGATGTGGGCCGAGCTGTTTATTGAAAACAGCGACAACCTTGTGCATGAGCTGGATATACTGATTGAAAATCTGGCGGCATACAGATCTGCGCTCGAGGACGGAGACCGGGAGCTTCTTATACGTCTGCTGCGCGAGGGCAAGGAGCTGAAAGAGGAGGTCGACGGACGTTGAAAACGATACATGTTGCCGCATCGACCGGTTACGACGTGCTGATAGGCAGCGGTATCTCGCACGACTCGGGACGGCTGATCGCCGGAATTACCGGTTCCCGCTCTGCCGTCATCGTCTCGGACGACAACGTTTTCCCTCTTTACGGCGCCGCTCTTCGCAAGGACCTTGAACAGCACGGCCTTCTGGTCAGCGAGTTTGTCTTTCCGCACGGAGAGAGAGCCAAAAATCTGGGGACCTATGGGCAGCTGCTTGAGTTTCTGTGTGAACGGCATATCACAAGAAGCGATGTTCTCATCGCGCTTGGCGGCGGCGTTGTCGGCGACCTGACGGGCTTCGCCGCCGCAACATACAGGCGCGGCATCAAATTCGTCCAGATCCCCACAACGCTTCTCGCAGCCGTTGATTCCTCCGTCGGAGGAAAGACCGCCGTCGACCTGGCCGGCGGGAAAAACATGGCCGGCTGCTTCTATCAGCCGTCGCTCGTCATCTGCGATACCGGCATGCAGAAAACTCTGCCCGAGGACGAATACAGATGCGGCTGCGCGGAGGTCATCAAATACGCCGCCATCGGAGACGAGAGCTTTTTTGAAGAGCTGTGCTCCGTTCCCGTTTCCGAACAGCTTGAGCATGTTATCGCCGTCTGTGTTTCGATGAAGCGTGACATCGTGGAGCGCGACGAGTTTGACACGGGCGAGCGCATGCTTCTGAACTATGGCCACACCTTCGGCCACGCGGCCGAGCTTTGCAGCGGCTATACAATGCTGCACGGTCAGGCCGTCGCTGCCGGAATGGCCGTCATGGCGCGTTCCGCCGCCGCCCTCGGCCTGTGCGGCGAAGATGTTCCGGAGGCTACGGTCTCCATTCTGAAAAAGTACGGGCTTCCGACAGATATCGGTTTTCCCGTCGACGATATGCTCGCTGCCGCCATGTCGGACAAAAAGCTCAGCGGAAGCTCTATCAGCATCGTAACGCCGGAGCGCATCGGCAAATGCCGCATCGAAAGGATAACGGCCGGAGAACTGCGCACGCGGATGCTCGCGGGAGGGATAAAATGATCCGGACGGTATTACCCGGAGCCAGAAGCGGACATGTTAAAATCCCCGCTTCCAAATCACAGGCTCACCGCATTCTCATCTGCGCCGCCCTGTCTCGGGGCGAAACGGATATTTTCTGCGACGGCATCTCCAACGATATCTCCGCAACGATCGGCTGTATGCGCGCGCTCGGCGCGGAGATAGAAACACGTGAAACCGGGCTTCATGTCCGTCCCGTGACCGGAACGGGAACCGGCGTATGCCATATGCCCTGCGGGGAGAGCGGCTCGACGCTTCGCTTCCTGCTCCCCGTTGTCGGGGCGCTGGGTGCCCGCGCCGTTTTCCATATGGAGGGCAGACTCCCCGAAAGGCCGCTGGATCCGCTTGACCGCGAGCTTGAGCGCCACGGCATGACGATAACAAAAAAGGGAGCGCTTCTCGAGTGCTCCGGACAGCTTCACGGCGGCGAGTTCACACTGCCGGGAAACATATCCTCCCAGTATATTTCCGGGCTGCTCATGGCTCTGCCTCTTCTCCGGGACGACAGCGTTCTGCATGTTCTGGAACCCGTAGAGTCGAAAGACTATATCGCGATGACAGAGGATGTGCTGAGCCTTTCCGGAATACAATTTAAAAAGAACGGAAACGACTATATCATCAGCGGCCGCCAACGGTATGTATTCTCCGAAAAGCTCCGGGTCGAGGGCGACTATTCCGGCGCCGCCTTCTTCCTCTGCATGGGCGCGCTTTCGGACAAGGGCGTCACTGTCAGCGGTCTGGCCCCGTCCTCAAGTCAGGGCGACAGGCGGATAATCCCCATACTTTCTCAGTTCGGCGCGTTCGTCTCCGTAAACGGCGAAGATGTGAGCGTCCGGCGCGGAGAGCTGCACGGTATAACGATCGACGCATCCATGATACCGGACCTGATCCCGGTGCTGAGCGTTGTCGCGGCGGCGGCGCAGGGCGAGACCCGCGTAATAAACGCCGGGAGGCTCCGCCTGAAGGAGTCCGACAGGCTGAACACCACTTCCCGTATGCTCGGCGCTCTCGGCGCGGACATCTCGGAGACTGAGGACGGACTGATAATACGCGGAAAGCCCTCTCTTGCCGGTGGCGCTGCGGATTCCTTCGGCGACCACCGCATCGCAATGTCGGCGGCCGCGGCAGCCAGTGTATGCACCGGCCCGGTGACTGTGACCGGCGCGGAGTGCACCGCAAAATCCTATCCCGGCTTCTGGGATGATCTCGACTCTCTGGAGGTGCAGTAAATGAGCAGCAGCTATGGAGAAAACCTGAAACTCACCATTTTTGGCCAGTCCCATTCCCCTGCCGTCGGCATGACGCTGGAGGGCGTGCCTGCCGGAAGCACGATAGATCTTGAAAGACTCGGCCTTTTCCTTGCGCGCCGCGCGCCGGGACGCAGCGACTATTCGACCCCGCGGAAGGAGCCCGATCTGCCCGAATTTCTCGGTGGATTTGTCGGAAACACGACCTGCGGTGCGCCTATCGCCGCCATTATCCGCAACACCAACACGCGCTCCGGCGACTATGACGAGCTGCGGCGCATCCCGCGTCCCGGCCACGCCGACTTTACCGCACAGCAGAAATTCGGCGGAGCCCAGGATCACTCGGGCGGCGGCCACTTTTCCGGAAGGCTCACGGCCCCGCTCTGCATAGCGGGCGGCATCTGTCTCCAGCTGCTCGAGCAGCAGGGCATCACCGTTATTTCCCGCATCGCTTCGATAGGAAGCATCCGGGATATCGGAGAGCTCTCTTCTTCCACCGCGGAAAAGGAGTTTCCCGTTGTTGACGACGCCAGAGGCCGGGAGATGAGAGAGCTCATTTCGGCTTCGCGTGCCGCGGGCGACTCCGTCGGCGGAGTCGTTGAATGCGCCGTTCTCGGTCTTCCCGCCGGACTTGGAGACCCGATGTTCGACGGAATGGAAAACCGCATCGCCGCGATCGTTTTCGGTATCCCCGCCGTCAAGGGCGTTGAATTCGGCGACGGGTTCGGGGCTGCCGCCAGAACGGGAAGCGAAAACAACGACGCATACATTGTCGAAAACGGACGCATCAGGACCGCGACCAACCACTGCGGCGGGATCCTCGGCGGGATCACGACCGGAATGCCGCTCACCTTCCGCGCGGCGTTCAAACCAACGCCATCCATTTCCGCGCCGCAGCAAAGCGTGGATATGAAAGAAATGAAAGAAGCAGTGCTGTCCGTTCACGGACGGCACGACCCCTGCATCGTACCCAGGGCCGTCCCCTGTGTTGAAGCAGCCGCGGCCGTCGCAGTTTATGACGCGCTGCTCGCACGAAAAAAAGAAACGAGGTAATAAACCGTGGACAACATCGACTACAGAGCCCGAATTGACGAAATTGACGATAAACTGACCGATCTGTTTTCGGAGCGCATGTCCCTCAGCGGACAGATCGCCGGGTTCAAAAAAGCAAACGGCCTTCCCGTTCTGGACGTCAGGCGTGAGAGGGAAATAATACACAGGGTCTCCGATAGAGCTCCGGAAAGCGTCAGAGAGTACCTTCCAACGCTTTACTCGCTGATATTTGAGCTCAGCCGCAGCTATCAGAACCGTCTGATGGGCGTTGGCAGCGAGCTTGAAGAGAAGATCCGCCGCGCACTGGAAACAACGCCGAAGATGTTTCCCTCCAATGTCTCCGTTGCCTGTCAGGGCGTTGAGGGCGCATACTCCCAGCTTGCCTGCGACAAGCTCATCAGAAACGCCAACGTCATGTATTTTTCCAGCTTCGACGCCGTGTTCTCGGCTATCGAAAAGGGGCTTTGCCGCTATGGCGTTATTCCCCTGGAAAACAGCACGGCCGGCTCCGTTAACTCTGTTTACGATCTCATGATGCGTCATAACTTCAGCATAGTCCGCAGTCTGCGGCTCAAGGTCGATCACAGCCTTCTTGCAAAGCCCGGCGTCAAGCTCTCGGACATACGCGAGATCTACTCGCACGAACAGGCTATCAGCCAGTGCACCGAGTTCCTGCATTCTCTGCCCGGCGTAAAGGTCATCCCCTGTGAAAACACAGCCGTCGCCGCGATGTGCGTTTCGGGATCCGAGCGACGCGATGTTGCAGCCCTGTCCTCCCGCTCCTGTATGAATCTCTACGGTCTTGAGTGCCTCCGCGAGTCCGTTCAGGACAAAGGCAACAACTATACGCGCTTCATTTTCATCTCAAAGGACCTTGAAATATACCCCGGCGCGGACCGCACCAGCCTTATGGCCGTGCTGCCGCACGAGCCCGGCTCCCTGTACAAGCTTCTTGCGCGCCTGAACGCTCTCGGCATCAATCTCAACAAGCTGGAAAGCCGTCCCCTGCCCGACCGGGATTTCGAGTTCATGTTCTATTTCGATC
>CAKSXP010000073.1 GCA_934515035.1 uncultured Oscillospiraceae bacterium | reverse complement strand
AGCAGCGCACCGAGATCCTCAAGATGCTCTACCGCGACAATGAGATACTCATTTTCGACGAGCCGACCGCGGTCCTCACCCCGCAGGAGATCGAAGAGCTGATGCAGATCATGCGCAATCTCGCATCCGAGGGCAAGAGCATACTCTTCATTTCCCACAAGCTGGCCGAGATAATGGCGGTCGCCGACCGCTGCACGGTCCTGCGCAAGGGCAAGTATATCGGCACGGTGGAGACCGCCAACACGACGATGGAAGAACTGTCGTCGATGATGGTCGGCCGCAATGTCAGCTTCCACGTGGAGAAAAAGCCGTCGGAGCCGGGCGAAGTGGTGCTCGAGATCGACGGAATGACGATGGCCTCCAAGCTCCATAAGAATAATGCCGTCAAGAACGTTTCGATGAAGGTCCGCCGCGGAGAGATCGTCTGCCTTGCCGGTATCGACGGCAACGGACAGACGGAATTCGTCTATGGACTGACCGGACTTGAGCCGCTTACCTCCGGCACGATCAAGCTTTGCGGCAGAGATATCACCCATGCTACGATACGGCAGCGCAGCATGATGGGCATGAGCCACATTCCGGAGGACCGCCACAAGCACGGCCTTGTGCTGGATTATTCGCTGGAGGACAACATGGTGCTTCAGCGGTATTTCGAGCCGGAATTTACCGATAAGGCGGGCTTCCTCCGCCGCAAGAACATCCGCAGTTACGCGGAAAAGCTCATTGAGCAATACGATGTCCGTTCCGGTCAGGGCGCAGTCACCACGGCGCGCAGCATGTCCGGCGGCAACCAGCAGAAGGCGATCGTCGCGCGTGAGATCGACAAGGATCCCGAGCTGCTCGTCGCCGTCCAGCCGACACGCGGCCTGGACGTCGGCGCTATCGAATATATCCATCGCCAGCTCGTCGCACAGCGCGACGCGGGAAAGGCCGTTCTGCTCGTCAGCCTTGAGCTGGACGAGGTCATGGACGTGCCCGACCGCATCCTTGTGATGTACGAGGGCGAGATCGTCGGTGAGCTCGACCCGAAAAAGACCACGCAGGAAGAGCTTGGCCTTTACATGGCGGGCGCCAAGAGAGATGAGGTGAAGGCATGAAAAAGAGTTTCCTTAAAAGCGAAGGCTTTCAGTCTTTGATAGCGTCGCTTGCCTGCATTGTGCTGGGACTGTTTCTCGGATATCTGGTGCTGCTTATCATCAACCCCGCGGGCGCGTGGGAGGCCATCGTTACGGTCATCAAAAACTTCATGACCTATAACCGTCCTGCTTCCCAGATGAAGTATTTCGGCAATACGCTCGTCAAGACCGCGCCGCTGCTGATGTGCTCTCTGGCTATCCTGTTTGCCTATAAAGTCGGTCTGTTCAACATCGGCGCAGCCGGTCAGTACTGCGCGGGCGCGGCCCTGAGCCTGTATGCCGCTCTCGGCCTCGGCTGGAGCTGGCTGCCGTGCGTGCTGCTTGCGATCGTCGGCGGTGCGCTGCTCGGAGCTATCTCCGGCGTGCTCAAGTCCTACTGCAACGTCAACGAGGTTATCTCCGGCATCATGCTCAACTGGATAGTGCTGTATCTTACAAACATGCTGCTGACGCTTGTAAAAGAGGACACCAGTCCGTATACGCTCGTGCTTCAGCATACCAATCTGTCCGCCGTGCTGCCGTCGCTGGGGCTCGGCGCGCTGTTCAGCAACAACCAGTATGTCGGGCTTGCGATACCGCTGTCCGTGCTGATGGCTATCCTCGTGTGGGTGATCCTCGGAAAGACCAAGTTCGGCTATGAGCTCAAGGCCACCGGCTTCAACAAAAACGCCGCCAAATACTGCGGCATGGCCGAAAAGCGCAACGTCATTCTCAGCCTGATGATCTCCGGCGCGCTTGCCGGTATGGGCGCGGCAATGCTCTACCTCACCGGTTATGAGCAGTGGCAGTGCTCGACATCCTCCGTTCCATCAATGGGATTCAACGGCATCGCCGCGGCGTTCCTCGGCGGTCTGAACCCGATCGGGGCCATCCTTGCATCCTTCTTTATCCAGCACATAACGGCCGGCGGCGCATACGTTGACAAAACCATGTACTGCGCACAGATCTCCGACCTGATCTCCGCTCTGATAATCTATTTGTGCGGCTTCGTTCTCTTTATGAAGCATGTCATGAGCTCCATCTCTGCAAGACGCGAAGAAAAGGCCGCGATAAAGGCAAGACTCGAGGCATCTCTCCAGCCCGAAACAGAGAAAGGAGGCAATGAGCAATGACACTGCTGCTGCAATACACCCTGATATTTGCTTCCGTCCTGATCCTCGTTGCTCTCGGCGGCTGCTTTGCGGAACACTCCGGCGTTATAAACCTCGGCCTTGAGGGAATTATGATAATGGGTGCTCTCGGCGGTGCGCTTACCATGCGCTACATACCCTCCAGCGTGCCCGCAATCGTTATGATCCTCGCGGTGCTGCTGGTTTCCGCGTTTATCGGAATGCTGTATTCATGTCTGCTCGCTGTCGCGTCCATCCATTTCAAAGCGGATCAGACGCTTGTCGGCACGGCGCTGAACCTTCTCGGCACCGCCGGAGCCACGGTCATCGTCAAGGCCATCAACACCGCCGCCAACCCCGACGACGTGTCCTCCATCGTGCAGTATACAAGCGCCAAGCGCGCATTTACCGTCAATATCGGCTCGTTTGAGTTCAACTGGTTCATGCTCGTTACCCTGATACTGCTGGTACTGTCCTATATCCTGCTGTATAAGACCCGCTTCGGCCTGCGCCTGATGGCCTGCGGCGAGCATCCCCAAGCTGCCGACAGCGTTGGCATCAACGTATATAAGATGCGTTGGGCCGGTGTTCTGATCTCCGGCTTCCTCGGCGGCATAGGCGGCGTCGTGTTCATAACGGCAGGCGTTTCCGAGTGGCGCTTTGAATATGGTGTTGCCGGGTTCGGCTTCCTGTCACTCGCCGTTATGATATTCGGCCAGTGGAAACCGCAGCGCATCGCGCTTGCCGCGCTGCTGTTCGGCCTGTTCCGCGCCCTTTCCAATGTGTACATGGGCTTCGGCTTCCTTACGTCGCTGAACATTCCCAGCCAGGTTTACAATATGCTGCCCTATATCATTTCTCTAATCGTTCTGGCCTTTACTTCGGGAAAATCCCGCGCGCCGAAGGCCGAGGGCATCCCTTACGACAAGAGCACCAGATAGGATACAGAGCAAACGCTTATGTATTTGTTTATGCCGGGCGAATTCACTTGCCCGGGCAGATCAAAAGCAGATCAAAAAGAGAGCACGTCCGTTGATCGGGCGTGCTCCTGTTTTATCAAAATTGCGAAGCGCGGCCAGCGCGAGCCGCCCGCCGGGGCGCGGGCGTAAATTCAAAAAGAAATAGCGCGTCCGTTGTTCGGACGCGCTATTTTCAGACTATCAAAGACCCCCGTCTTTATAATTAAAGACCTATTCCGTTATCAACGGTAATGGTCTGGCCCGTAACGTGCTTTGCCTCGTCGGAAGCAAAATAGAGAATTGCCTGCGCCTGATCTTCCACGGAGGGGAAACCAAGCTCATAGTTCATAAGCCGGTCGCATATGCCGCTGAACTCCTTGTCGAAGGTTGCGACCTTATCCGGCGTGTTCAGTGCCGTCATGGTCGGGCCGGGGCACACGATGTTGACTCGGATGCCGGTTCCCGCATATTGGAGCGCAAGATTGCGGGACATGCCGATGACGGCGCATTTGCTGGCCGTATAGGCAAAGCCGGAGTTATAACGCACGGCTCCGATGGATGAAATATTTACAATGGAGCCGCTGTGCTGCTGTTCCATGTGGACGAGGACCTCTTTGCACATGTAGTATACCGAGCTCTGGTTGACCGCTATAATCTCGTCCCACCATTCCGGGTCGCAGCGAGAAGCCGGGCGGTGCTTGTCTGCCATGCCGGCGTTATTGACCAGAATGTCGATGCGGCCAAAGGCGTCTATTGCGGTCTGGACGATGTTTTTGCAGTCCTCGTAAACGGAAACGTCTCCCGAAACGGCGACGGCGGTACCGCCCTCTGCGGTTATCTCGGCGGCGACTTCCTCAAGGGCTTCTTTCCGCCGGGCGGCAAGCAATACGGAAGCGCCCTCGCGTGCGAAAAGGATGGCTGTGGCCTTTCCTATGCCGGAATTTGCACCGGTGACTATCGCTGTTTTTCCGGTGAGTCTACCCATATGTATACCTCCAATAACATTGATTTCGATTTGAATAAGGAAGCGGTCGAAACAAAAATTCCTCAAGCAAATACTGCATAATATTATACCTGAAACGCATAGATGGCAATACATGTTAGACTTGTGAGATAAAATAACGGCAATTTGTATAATTTCGACTTGCTTGCTCGTGCAATATATACTAAAAGCCCGCGGCGCTTCAGCGCTCACGGGCAAGTTTGGATATATCGTCCCATCGGGAGAGTATGTAGTCATAGCCCTCCGGCGAGTGGGGAAGGAGACAGGCGGAGCAGTCCTTGACGCCGTCGGCTGTGAAGCCGGGATCGCCTCCGCAGGCGCTGCCGAGCGCATACAGCGGGCAATAACAGAACAGGCAGTTGAAGCGTTCGGGATCTGCGCCGCTGTGACAGGGAAAGAACTCGCACTCCCGGTTGCAGAAAAAGCGGTAACTGTTTTCCATAGCTCAGAATACAAACAGGCCGAGGTGCTCGAGCAGTATCTTCAGTCCGATCAGGATAAGGATCGCGCCGCCCGCAATCTGGGAGACACGCTGGAATTTGACGCCGAACCGGTTGCCGATCACAACGCCGCCGAAGGAAATTATAAAGGTAATAACGCCGATCGTGCTGATGGACAGCCAGATGCTTGTTCCCGGCAGCAGGGCGAGCGTGATGCCGACGGCCAGCGCATCGATGCTGGTGGCGACGGCGAGGATCGTAAGCTCGATGAAAAAGGCTTTTCCGATCGTGCGGCAGTCGTCATCGTCGTCCACCTCTTCGCCTTTTATGGCGTCCCAAAGCATTTTGCCGCCGATAAAGCCCAGCAGGATAAAGGCTATCCAATGGTCAAAGCGCATTATGTACTTTTCAAACTGCGTGCCGAGCATCCAGCCGATGAGCGGCATGATCGCCTGAAAACCGCCGAAAAACAACGCAATGAAAAACGAACGGCGATAATCAAGCTTTCTCATGTTCATGCCCTTACAGAGTGAAACGGCAAAGGCATCCATGGAAAGGCCGACGCCGACAAGCAGAAGTTCGATAAAGCTCATTGTGTCCCTCCGAGTGATTGATCAATTAAGTTTATTTGCGGCGGAAAACATGTATGCGGAAGTCCGCCGTGATTTTCAGCTTATCAAGTTGGGCGAGCTTTTCTGCGCCCGCCTGCGGAGTTTTCCAGTAATATGGGGTCATGCGAAAAAGGTTCGCGAGAGCTTGCTGTTCGAGAAGCATACTGAATGTGACGGGGACGACCCGGTCATATTCAAAGCCGTCGTAAAGGATGTTTTCCTCGGCGTTGGGATACGGAGAATCATAGAGCACCTGCTTCAGCTCCCACAAATGTCCGGCGGCGGGAACAACATAAATATAGTATCCTCCGGAGCGAATGACCCGGCGGAATTCATCGATCGCGAGAGGCGAGAAGCAGTTGACGAGGATATCCGCACACTTGTCCGAAAGCGGAAGATGGTATACCGAGGCGATGGCAAATTCAGCATCACGGCAGAGCTTTGCTGCCCTTTTGACAGATGGCCTGGACAGATCGACGCCCGCTGCCCGGGCCGAGATCCCCGCGCTCTGGAGAGCCGCGAATATCCGGGCCGTGTAATATCCCTCGCCGCAGCCGGAATCGATCACAACGGCGTTTTCGGGGGCAAGCTCAACGCAGAGCTCCGCCAGCGCGCCGGCCAGCGGGGCGTAACTGCCGCCGGAAAGAAACTCGCGGCGGGCCAGAGCCATGCCGGCGTCATCCCCGGGCTCTCTGGAGTGCTTTCGGTTGGCGGGAAGGAGGTTTACATAACCCTCTTTTGCGATGTCGAAGCTGTGCCCTGACGGACATTTGCAGGCCCCGCTCATAACAGAGAGCGGGGCGCCGCACAGAGGACAGCGAAAAAGTGAAACGCTTCCCTCAGTCATTTTCAAAGAGAGGAGTGCTGAAATAGCGCTCGGCGGTGTCCGGAAGGACGGTGACAACTGTTTTGCCGGGGCCGAGTCTGGCGGCAAGCTTGAGCGCGGCGGCGACGTTTGTGCCGCTGGAGATGCCGCACATGAGCCCTTCCATGCTTGCCAGCTGCTTGGCCGTGGTTATGGCTTCTTCATCCGTTACGATATAGATGTCGTCATAGATCTGTTTGTTGAGATTCTCGGGGACGATGCCGTCTCCTATGCCCATCTGAAGATGAGTGCCTATGCTGCCGCCGGAAAGTATTGCGGCGTTTTCGGGTTCGACCGCCCAGATCACGATGTCCGGATTCTGCGCTCGGAGCACCTCGCCTATGCCGGATATGGTGCCGCCAGTGCCGATACCGGAACAGAAGCCGTGGATAGGACCGGCGACCTGTTCCATGATCTCAAGTGCGGTATGGTTCCTGTGCGCCAGCGGGTTGTTGGGGTTGGAGAACTGCTCGGGGACAAATACGCGGGGATCTTCCTCCGCCATGCGCAGGGCGGTGCTGAGGCATTCGGCGATACAGTCGCCGATGTTTCCGGCGTCATGGATGAGCATGACCTCCGCTCCGTAGTGCTGCACCAGCAGGCGGCGCTCCTGACTGACGGAATCGGGCATGATTATGATGGTCTTGTAGCCGCGGACGGCGCCGACAAGAGCGAGTCCGATGCCCTGGTTGCCGCTGGTGGGCTCAACGATTATCGTATCGGGCTTTATAACGCCGGCTTTTTCTCCGGCCAGGATCATGTTCCACGCCGTGCGGGTCTTTATCGAGCCGCCGACATTAAGCCCTTCGTATTTTACAAGGACCTCGGCGCTGTTTTCCGGCACCATGCGGGACAGTCGTATCATGGGAGTGTGCCCGACAGCCTCGCGCACGTTGTTATATACCATATTGTTTTCCCCTTTTGATTTGCAGAGTAACTTCCAGTTTAGCACACAAAGCCCTGCATTACAATACTTTGTGTCTGAACATATATTTATGCTCAGACCGTGAATGCCGTTACAGGCAAAAGCTGACGGGAGTAAAACTCCCGTCAGCCTGAGTTTGATAAAAGTGAAAGTATGCTTTAGAAATCGCCTTCGTATTCGTCGCAGTTCTCGCTGGTGACAAAGAGGTAGTCGGCGGCGAAGAACCAGTTGTCGGGCTCAGCGCCGGACAGGCAGGTCTCAACGGCCTCAACGACCTTTGCAACGTTGTAGCTGGCGGGGAGAGCCAGAGTCTCGACGGCCTTGCCCTCGCGGATGGCGTTGACCATTTCCTTCATGCCCATCTGGGAGTAGACGTCGATCTTGCCGGTCATTCCGGCTTCCTCGATGGCGTTGATGCAGCCCATGGTAAGGTCGTCGTCAACACCGAGGCAGATATCGATCTCGTCACCGTAGGTGGCGATGTAGGTCTCCATCGCGCTGTGGGCGGTGTCGCGGCTGGACAGGCAGTAGGTCGGGTCGATGAAGGTCCAGTTGGTGTCGGCAATGGCGTCGGTGAAGCCGCGGAGCTTATCCTGATAGTCCTGCTGGGACTCAACGCCGGAGACGCAGACGATGAACTGCTCGGAGTCGGCGCCGTATTTTTCGACCATGCGCCTGCCCTGCTCATAGGAGACCTGATACATGTCGCTTCCGACGAAGCCGTAGACCTGATCACGGTATTCCTCGGGGATGGAGCACATCATGAGGATGACGGGAATGCCCTTTTCGTTGGCCTCGCTGATATACATCGGGGACAGTGCGGCGTCACCGGCCCATACGAGTAGCACGTCGGGGTTCTGAGCGAGAAGCTGTGAGACCTGTTCGGCCTGAAGCTCAAAGTCGCCCTCGGCAGCGAGATAGCTGAAATCCCAGCCCTTATCGGCACACTGCTTCTGGAGCTCGGTGCGCATGATCGTGGGGAAGGGGGCGATGGCGTCCGCTATGCAGGAGTAGGCGACCTTGTACTTGGCTTCGCTCTTGCCGCCGCCGCAGGCGCACAGCGCAAGGAGCATTACCAGAACGAGGAGAACGGAAACGATGCTGCTGAATCTTTTCATTTTACTCATCCTTTCTTAAATGAAGAACATCTTTATATATGCAGCCGCCGCGCGGCTGTCACATTCTGTCAGAGCTCGCTTTCAAAGCCCTTGGTCACGCGGTCGAGGATCAGGATAACGAGCAGCAGGGCTCCATAGACGAAGTCCGTCCAGGCTGCCGGGATAAGCATACAGTTCATTGCGGTGGTTATAAGGCGCATGATGATAACGCCGATGAGAACCTTGGACATGCTGCCCGAGCCGCCGGACATCTTGACGCCGCCGATAACGCAGGCGGAGATCGCAAAAACGTCCTTTCCGGATCCG
>CAKSXP010000072.1 GCA_934515035.1 uncultured Oscillospiraceae bacterium | reverse complement strand
TGACGGCAACGACAACGGGCAGGCCCAGCTCGATCAGCTGGGTGGTGAGGTAAAGGTTGCGCTCGATGTTGGTGCCGTCCACGATGTTCAGAATGACATCGGGCTTTTCGTTCACCAGATAGCTTCGGGCGACAACTTCCTCCAGCGTATAGGGAGACAGAGAGTAGATGCCGGGCAGATCCTGAATGACCACGTTTTTATGACCCTTCAGTTTGCCCTCTTTCTTTTCCACAGTGACGCCGGGCCAGTTGCCGACGTACTGGTTGGAGCCGGTCAGGGCATTGAACAGGGTCGTTTTGCCGCAGTTCGGATTGCCCGCCAGCGCGATTTTAATATCCATTTTTCTTCTCCTTTCAAAGAGGGTTAGATATAGCTAACTCGCAATCAAAATCATCTCAGGCGGTACCGCACCGCCCCGGTTTTACTGAACCTCGATCATTTCAGCGTCCGCTTTACGCACGCTGAGCTCGTAGCCGCGCACGTTAAGCTCCATGGGGTCGCCCAGAGGGGCCACCTTGCGGACGTAGATCTCAACGCCCCTGGTGATACCCATGTCCATGATGCGGCGTTTTACCGGCCCTTCTCCGTGAAGACGGGCCACGGTGACGGTTTCTCCCACCTTGGCATCCTTCAATGTTTTCATATTTACTGTCCTCCTCAAATCATAATACGGTTTGCCATGGTCTTATCCAGCGCGATACGGCTGCATTTTACCTGCAGGATCAGGTTTCCGGCGATCTGATTCACGACCGTTACGTCGCCGCCCACCACAAAGCCAAGCTCGGCCAGGTGTTGACGTACCTCGTCCTTGCCGGTGATCTTGCGTATGGTAACAGTTTCTCCCGCTTTTGCCATCGTCAGCGGCATCATACCAACCCACCTTTCTTTTTGGTTAGGTATAACTAACAGAACTGCAAAATATATGGTTAGCGAAAGCTAACCTTTAAATCGCAGTAAGTTTACCACCGCTGACCGTTTGCTGTCAAGAGCTTCGGACAAAAAATCCGCGTTTCCGGTCAGTTTGTAATAACCTGTCTGCCCGCGCCCTGTCCGGGGGTATTCTATTTATGGATATTAACGAATATGCAGGGAAGGTTTTGGAAGGCCGGAGCCCCGGCGCGGCGTGTCCGGCAGGGATGGGAGAAAATACAAAAAGCCCTGTAAAAACAGGGCTTTTTGTATTATGCCGGGAAACAGAAGGATGCATCCTCCGCTGTTACATGAATGCGGAGGGGTTGGTGGTCGGGTCCGCAGTGCCGGGCTTTTTGCCGTGGGCAAACTCGAAGGCGGAGGTCGGGGTCATATCGGGGAAATATTCCTTGAACTCTGCCATTGTCCAGTCCTCCATCTTCCCTTCGTAGGTCTCGTAGGGCTGCGGGTTTACGGGGAACGGCTCGCGGGCGGTGACGGTGTCGTAGGGGTGGAAGAAGGTGATGGGCTCGGTCTTGAAATTGTGGACCTTCGGAGGACCGGTCATGATGCCCTGCCAGCAGTCCGTCCAGCTCTTGTAATAGTCGCAGCGGAAGGTGCGCCACCACTTCATGTGCCATATCTTCCAGACTCCGTTTTCTTTGATGAAGTCAACGGAATAGCTGCCCCAGCACCAGAAGCCGTGGGGGACCTTGTCCGAACCGATCTGGGTCTCGAAGCCGGGGGAGTGCCACGTTCCCTTTGCGGTCTGGCCGTCGCCCGCGACCTCGATGATCGGAGTGGCGAGGGTGTGGATGAACATGGTGCCGATGGGCTCCTCCTTCATGACGGTGCCGAACAGGTATGTAACGGCCTCGGCGCCGACCCATACGCCCCAGTCGGAGACCTCCATGGAGACGTCGGGCATGGTCAGGGCAAAACAGTCCTCGGCGGTGCGCCACATGGTCAGCGGGTTGTGCACGACCTCATAGCGGCCCATGAGCTTCTGGATCTCGTTGATCGCCTTTTCGCGCTCGAGATCCTTTTCAAGCTTTTCAACTTTTGCGGCGAGTTCTTCAAGTGTCATTTTGCTCGTTCCTTTCTCTTATTTTAATAGTCAAGGTAATGGGCCTTGACGTGGCTGTATTTCTCGACAAGAGCGTCCCAGTTTTCCGGAAGCTCGATTTTTGTGCACGACGGACCGCCGTGGTCTCCGCCTCCGGTGATGGCGGCGCCCCATTGCTCTCCCGCGACAACGACGAACATGTGGTCGTCGTTCCAGAAACGGCGGGTCGAATAGCTTCCGTCGAACGGCAGGTCGATGTTGATGCCGCCCTCGCGCGGAGTGTGGTGACTCTCCACCATCCAGCGCAGGTTCCACTCGTCGCCGGGGACGCGGTTATATTCGACGACATAGTTCAGGATGCGCTGCTGATCCCACCCGGCTTCGGCAAACATCCTTGCCACCTGCGGCGAGAGGATGATGACGGCGCCCGTGAACCAGCCGAAGGTGCGCAGATGGCACATCGCGTCGAGGAAGCCCTCGACGGTAGAGCATCCGCCGAGACCGCCGCCCAGGGTCTGGACGTCGGCGGGCCAGAACATCGTGACGGTGGAATCCTCCTTCGTGAAGCCGTAGCGGGTTTGAAGCGGCTCCCAGGGGCTGTCATCCTCGTTTTCGGCAAAGCAGATGCCCATGCGCCCGACGGAACCCATTGCGGACATATCCTCCATGCCCTGACGCACGCCGCCGATATTCATCGTGATATAGCTCAGCGCGCGGGGGATAGCGGCGTTGGGCTTGTAATAGGGACTGAGGATGGCGCGGCCGGAGTGCATCCCGATATCCTTTGCCGCTTTGCCGTTGACGATGATCGTCGGCATCCAGTTTGCGTTGGAGCAGGTCCAGCCCGGGAGCTGGATGTTGGGCGCGAGCATGCCCCTGACCGCGGCGATGAGTATCGGCATATATGTGGGCAGACAGCCGGCCATGACGGCGTTTATCGCGACCTTTTCGACCGTTGCGATGCCGTTCATCGGAGGGATGCGGCCGAGGACGTGGTCCGCGGGAAGATCGGTGCCGCTGAGCATCTCGTCCACCGCTTCGCGGGTAGGGGGATTGATGGGCAGGCCGGTGGTCCAGCCCAGCTCGTAATATTTATCGCAGATCTCGGAGAGCGTTCCGGCGAAGGTGAAGGACGAATAGTCCTCGCTCTTGACGGGGTTGGCCTCCTCTTCGCTCAGAGGGGCGGTCAGGCCGTTTATGATGTCGTCGAGGTGCTTCTGTATCTCAGGAACGACGACGCGGTCGAGCAGGGCGCGGTCGATGACGCGCTCACCGGAGAGGTCCGCGAAGGCCATCGGGACAAAGCGCAGGCCGGGCACGCCCTGGGAGGCGACGCCGCGCTTTGTGGAATTGACAAAGCTGTCGCAGATGAGATCGACGGTGGGCTTGCCGTGGCGCTCGAAGAAGGCCGCGTTCTTGGCGAGGTACATTGAGCAGGAGCCGGCGTCGCCGTAAGCGGTTATGATGCCGTCGCACCCGGCACACCAGGCTTCCGCCTCCGCGGAATACACGGGGTCGTCGATTATCTCGGTGATCTCCTTGAGATACTGGTAGCGGCTGAACTTTATGTCGGGATAACGTGCGCGCAGCGCGGTTTCGACCTCGTCGAGTATCTTCAGCGCATGGCCCTTGAAATGGGCATACAGGCCGATGGTCTTTCCGGCGAGAGTGTCAAGACGCGGGGAGAGGGGCCGCGGCTGCTGCGCCTCGGACGCCGCCCACGGCGAGAGAACTGTATATTGCATTGAGCTTCCTCCTTATTTACTTATCCGTTACTGAGATTCTATCACTGCGCCATGCTGCGCTCAACTACCCAAACGGGTAGGAGGTGCTTTCGCTTTTGAGCGCTTTGCATAATTTTGCTTGTCCGCGTCCGTGCAAGTTTTCCCCTCCGGAGGGGTATTTGCAGAGGGATCATTAAACAGCAAAGGAGATATGATGCATCATGTCCAGCAATCACACAGAGAACATCGGACTGTCCCAATGGCTTTCCACGGATGAATTCAGGCGCGAGGATTTCAACGCGGACAACGCCGCCATCGACGCGGCCGTAACCTCGTGCATGAGGGTCATGACCGGGAGCTATACCGGCACCGGAGTATACGGCATCAACAACAAGAACAGCCTGACCTTTGACCACACGCCCAAGGTGCTCATCATACAGTGTATGGGCAGCGAAACGGGCGGAGGCTATGGCACCTGCGTTATTATCTGGGGCGCGAAATACCCGGTTATGATGACCTATTCCAGCGACGGCACCGAAGTATATCCGCTTCAGGCGGTCTACTCCGGCAATACGGTAAGCTGGCATTCCTCATCCGGGGTGCGGTATCAGCTGAACCTTTCCGACTGCACGTACAGCTACGCGGCGCTGTATTGACGCGGGCGGGAAACAGATCACAGGGAGAAGATCTCCGCATGGTCATGCCATGCGGAGATCTTTTTGTTTTCTGCACCCGCGAAAAAATAAAAGCGGCCGCGTAGCCGCGGAGCACTTGCCCGCGAAATAAAAATGCTATATAATAATGTTTCAAAACAACAAACGGAGGATATGATCCATGAATGACATGTTTCTGCTCAAGCTCGGCGAGATCGTGCTCAAGGGCGCGAACAAGCGCTCCTTTGAGCAGCGGCTCGTCTCCAATATAAAGCGCCGTGTGCAGCGCTGCGGCGAATTCAACGTATATCTCATGCAGTCCACGGTCTACGTCGAGCCGAAGAACGACGGCTGCGATATGGACGGGGCGTTTGAAGTCCTGAAAAAGGTTTTCGGCGTAGTCGCGCTCTCCCGCGCCGTAGCCTGTGAGAAGAATATCGGAGCCATCGTTGAAAAAGCGAAGGAGTATCTCGGCGCGGAGATCAGCGCCGCCGTAAGCTTCAAGGTCGAATCCAAGCGCTCGGACAAGAGCTTTCCCATGACCTCGATACAGATATCCCAGCAGGTCGGCGGGGAGCTGGCCGACGCCTTCCCGGAAACGCCCGTCGATGTGCACGAGCCGGAAATAACCGTACACGTCGAGATACGCGACACGGCGGCATACGTCCACGCGAACCCCGTTCCCGGCGCCGGAGGTATGCCCGTCGGAAGCAACGGCACCGCCGTGACGCTGCTCTCCGGAGGAATAGACAGCCCCGTTTCGACATATATGATAGCCAAACGCGGCGTTCACATGATACCCGTCCACTTCTTCTCTTTCCCCTATACCTCCGAGCAGGCGAAGGAAAAGGTCATCGAGCTTGCGCAGATCCTTACGGGCTGGTGCGGCAGGATGACGCTGGAGGTCGTGCCCTTTACGCATATTCAGGAGGAGATACGCAAAAAATGTCCTGAGGAGTTTTTCACGCTCATCATGCGCCGCTTTATGATGCGCATTGCGGAAAAGATCGCCCGGTACAACGACGCCAAAGCGCTCGTGACGGGAGAGAACCTCGGTCAGGTCGCCAGTCAGACGATGGAGGCCATGGCCGTTACCGAAAGCTGCGTTACGCTGCCGGTGCTGCGTCCGCTCGTCGGGTTCGACAAGACGGACATCGTTTCATACGCGCGTAAGATCGGCACCTTCGACACCTCCATACTGCCTTACGAGGACTGCTGCACGGTGTTCACGCCGCGCCACCCCAAGACAAGGCCGCACCTCGACGAGGTCGAGCGCGCGGAGTCCGTGCTCGACGTCGAGGCGCTGGTCCAGGAGGCTTTCGACGGCATCGAGCGCATACGTCTGGACTTCTGATCTGGAGCTGATATCAAATGAATGCAGAGATACTTTCCGTCGGGACCGAGCTTCTGCTCGGCAACATCACAAACACCGACGCGCGCGACATTTCCGTCATGCTGTCGGAGCTGGGCATAAACGTCTATTGGCACACCGTAGTGGGCGACAACCCGGAGCGTCTGGCGAAGGCGGTCGGGGCCGCGCGGGAGCGCGCCGATCTCATTATAACGACCGGCGGGCTCGGACCCACCTGCGACGATCTGACAAAGCAGGTGCTCGCCTCCGCCTTCGGGCTGGAGCTGTATTTTGACGAGCCCTCTGCCGAAAACATCCGCGAATACTTCCGGACGCGCAGGGGTCTGCGCATGACGGAAAACAATCTTCAGCAGGCTTACCTGCCCGTGGGCTGCACGGTTTTCAAAAACGACTGGGGCACGGCTCCGGGCTGCGCCTTTGAAAAGGACTGCGTGCGCGTTATTATGCTGCCGGGACCTCCGCGCGAGTGCAACGCGATGTTCCGCCACCGCGCGATGCCGTATCTCCGCTCGCTTTCGGACAGTGTGATCGTTTCGCACAGTCTGCGCATTTTCGGCGAGGGAGAAAGCGCGGTCGAAGCGAAGCTGCGCGATATGATGAACGAGCTTCAGAACCCGACTCTCGCGCCCTATGCCAAAGAGGGCGAGGTCATGCTGCGCGTAACGGCAAAGGCGCGCTCCGCCGGGGAGGCGGAGAAGCTGATGGAGCCCGTTATCGGGCGCGTGCGCGGGATACTGGGCGGCATTATCTACGGTATGGACGTGGAGAGCCTTGAAGAGACGGTGTTTTCGCTGCTGAAGGAAAAGGGACTCACTCTCGCGGCGGCCGAGAGCTGCACCGGCGGACTGCTGGCCAAGCGTATGACCGACCTGCCGGGCTCCTCGGCGGTGTTCCGCGGCGGCGTTACCGTATATACGAACGACGCAAAGACATGGCTGCTCGGCGTGCCGGCGGAGCTCATTGAGGAAAAGACCGCCGTCTGCAAGGAGGTCGCGGAGCTTCTGGCGAAGAACATGCGGGAAAAGCTTGCCTCCGACTTCGGCATCGGCATAACCGGCGTTGCCGGGCCCGACACCGACGGGGTGCACGACGTCGGCACCGTGTTCGTTTCGCTCGCGTCGGCGCAGGGCGTTTTCACCCGCGCGCTCAGGCTCGGACACATGATAACAAGGGAGCGCTGCCGCATCCTTGCGTGCAACCACGCGTTTGACATGCTGCGCAGATATCTGACCGGGCTTCCCGTTTTGAGGGAAAACGAAACAAAAAACGATTGAAAATGTTGACTTTCCGGAAAATCAGTGTATAATAATTAAGCCTGTTCATGGAAATGGGCTATCCTTGCTCCCATTTGGGGGCCATAAGACCAGAAGGAGGTGCAAAAATGGCAAAAACAAGCGAAAAGTACGAGCTCATGTACATCATCAACCCCAACTTCAGCGAGGAAGAGACCGCTGCTGTGGTTGAAAAGTTCAAGGCGCTTGTCGAGCAGAACGGCACACTTGACGAAATGGAGGAGATCGGTAAGCGCAAGCTCGCTTACGAGATCAACTACCTTTCCGAAGGTTACTACGTCCTCGTCAAGTTCACCAGTGCTCCCGATTTCCCCGCGGAGCTCGACCGTGTTCTCGGCATTACCGACGGCATTATGCGCAGCCTGATTACTCTGCGCGCAGAGTAAGGGAGGGCTTGCAATGCTTAACCACATCACCATCATGGGCCGCCTGACTGCTGATCCCGAGCTGCGCTATACGCAGAGCGGCGTTGCCGTCGCGTCCTTCCGCGTTGCGGTGGACCGCGATTATCAGCCCAGAGACGGCGGAGAAAAACAGACAGATTTCATCAGTGTCGTCGCATGGCGGCAGACGGGTGAGTTCGTCTCCAAGTACTTCAGCAAGGGAAGCATGATCGTTGTCAGCGGCCGTTTGCAGATGCGCGACTGGACTGACAAGGAAGGCGGAAAACGCACCTCGGCCGAGGTCGTCGCCGACAATGTCTATTTCGGCGAGTCCAGACGCAGCCGTGACGAGGGTGCCGGCGCATACCGTGCCGAACCCCGCCAGAGCAGCCAGCAGGGCGGTTATGGCCAGAACAGCTACAGCAGCTACAATTCCGGCTTTAACAGCGTGCCCTCCGGCGGAAGCGCCTTTGAAGAACTTGACGACGGAGACGGAGAGCTCCCGTTCTAATTAATTTTACAGGAGGAAAAAGCCTTGGCTTTCGATCGCAACAAGAGTCGTAAGCGCAGGAAGGTTTGCCAGTTCTGTGTCGATAAGGCCACCTATATCGACTATAAGGACACCGCAAAGCTCCGCCGCTACGTTTCCGAGCGCGGCAAGATCCTTCCCCGCCGCACCACCGGAACCTGCGCTCAGCATCAGCGCAATCTTACCGAGGCCATCAAGCGCGCCCGTCAGGTCGCTCTGATGCCCTACGTTATCGACTGATAATAATTCATTAAAGAAACAGGCTCCCGACGGGAGCCTGTTTTTTTATTTTGCGCCGGAGTAAATTATTTTAAAAACACTATTGACATTATAAAACTATTGAATATAATACGATACTGTGAAGGCGAGATATGAAAGGAGCTGCGTATGAACACGCAATATAAAAAAGGTGTGCTGGAGCTTTGTGTGCTGTCACTGCTGCACAGGAGGGACTGCTACGGATACGAGATATCCGAGATGCTCTCCCGGCACATTGACATTGCGGACGGAACGGTTTATCCGCTTCTGCGGAAACTGAAAACGGACGGAGCGCTGACGACCTACTTGCAGGAGGAAAGCGGCGGACCGCCGCGCAAATACTACAAGCTCACGGAGCTTGGA
>CAKSXP010000071.1 GCA_934515035.1 uncultured Oscillospiraceae bacterium | reverse complement strand
ACATAGAAGAGGGCGGCATACATTGCAGGCGCTGCGCCATGCGGGGAGAGCGTGCCACCGCCCAGCTGTGCAGCGATTCGCTGGCGGCTATGCGCCATATCGTCCAGGCTCCGGCAAAGCGTATCTTTTCCTATTCTCTGACGGGAGAGGCGGCCGAAAGGCTTTCAGCTGCCTGCGAGAAGTATATGCTCTATCATACCGGACGCGGGTATGGTTCACTGGATTATTACAAAGGCCTTATTTAAGAGGATGCAATTATTATGGAACTGTATGAAAAATCATTAAACACGCTCGAACTGCCGAGCGTCCTTGCGCTCCTGGCGGATGAAGCGGTAAGCGATCCCGCAAAGGAAAAGGCGCTTGAGCTCCGCCCCTCGAAATCGGAGTTCGAGGTAAAAAAGCGCATGAGCGAAACAAGCTC
This sequence comes from uncultured Oscillospiraceae bacterium, assembly GCA_934515035.1. GTDB lineage: Bacteria > Bacillota > Clostridia > Oscillospirales > Oscillospiraceae > CAKSXP01. The sequence goes on along the minus strand of CAKSXP010000071.1, from coordinate 8,142 downwards.
GGCAAAAAGGATGATGACGGTAAAGGGCAGCCCGTCTTTTTCCGGAGTGAAGGATGTGCGGTCCAGCCTCAGCCGCGCGGATATGGGCGGAGTGCTGAACACGCGCGAGCTGCTCGATATTGCGGGCGTGCTTCAGACGGCGCGCCTGGTCCGCGGCTATGTCGGAAACGACAATATCGGCAAAACCGATATAGATCATCTGTTTTACAGCCTTCAGGCCAACCGTTTTCTGGAGGACAAGATAAACGGCTCAATAACCGCCGAGGACGAGATCGCCGATGCTGCCAGCGCAGAGCTTGCGGACATCAGAAGAAAGATACGAGCGGCCAGCGCGAGAGTACGCGAGGCTCTGCAAAAAATAATTTCGTCTCCGACCTATGCCAAGGCATTGCAGGAGCCGATCATAACAACGCGCTCGGACCGGTATGTCGTGCCGGTCAAGGCGGACCACAAGGGCTCGGTCCCGGGACTCGTGCACGATGTGTCGTCGTCCGGAGCTACTCTGTTCATAGAGCCAATGGCGGCCGTTAAGGCCAATAATGAGCTTCGGGAGCTCAGAGCGAAGGAAAAGCTGGAGATCGAGCGCATACTGGCCGAATTGTCTGCCGACTGTGCGGAACACAGGGAGGACATAACCCGCGATTTCGATATACTCGTGACGCTGGACTTTATCTTTGCAAAAGCAAAGCTGAGCTATAAGTATGACGGAGAGGAGCCGCGGATATCCGAAAGGGAACTGGTTCTGCGAAGAGCGAGACATCCGCTTCTGCCGAAGGACGGCGCCGTGCCGATAGACATCGAGCTTGGCGGAGAGTATGACACGCTGGTCATAACGGGACCTAATACAGGCGGAAAGACGGTTAGCATCAAGACAATGGGACTTCTCAGCGCAATGGCACTGTGCGGCCTGCACATCCCCACGGCCGACGGAAGCTGCATACCGGTGTTCCGCGCGGTGCTTGCCGATATCGGCGATGAACAGAGCATAGAGCAGTCTCTGTCCACGTTTTCCTCGCATATGACAAACATTGTAAGGATAATCGGGGAATGCGGAGAGGGAACGCTGCTGCTGCTTGACGAGCTTGGCGGCGGCACGGATCCGACGGAGGGTGCGGCTCTTGCCATGAGCGTGATCGAATATGCACGTTCCATGGGTTCGCTGGTCGCCGCGACGACCCATTATGCCGAGCTGAAGGTATATGCGACCAACACCGCCGGCGTTCAGAACGCTTCCTGCGAATTTGACGTCGAGACCCTTCGCCCGACATACAGGCTGCTGGTCGGCATCCCGGGCAAGTCAAACGCTTTTGCCATCTCCGCGCGGCTGGGCCTGCCCGAGAATATAATCGAGGACGCACGCAAGCGCATCGGAACGGAGAGCGCGAGCTTCGAGGCAACGATCGAAAAGCTTGAGCAGGAACGGCGCAAGATGGAAAAATACGCCGATGAGGCCGAGACCAAACTGCGCGAGGCCGAAAAAAGCGCTGAGCGCGCCGCAAAGATCGAGGCGGAGCTCAATTCCCGGCTCGAGAAGGCGGAGGAAAAATCACGCCGTGAGGCACAGAGCATTCTCGACGATGCGCGCCGCACCGCGGACAGCGTGTTTGCAGAGCTCGACGAGATGAAGAAAAAGCAGCAGACCGACGATGATCACAGGCGCGTCAACGAAGCGCGCGCGGAGCTACGCCGGCGCATAAACGAAAGCGCGCAGAAGTATGCGTCTCCAAGCACGCCGGAGCCGGAGCCCGAAGCGGCGCCTTCGCGGGAGATACGCCCGGGAGATACGGTCATGATACGCTCAATGGGCATCAAAGCCGAGGTCATCTCCATCTCGCCCGATAAGAACCTTGAGCTGCAGGCCGGTATTATGCGCGTGAACGCAAAGCCGGGCGAGGTATATCTGCTGGAAAACGAAAAAAAGAAGCAGCCAAAGAGCAGCGGAAGCGTCTCAGCGGCCAGGACCGGCTTTGCGAGAGTGGGGCCGGAGCTTGACATACGCGGAATGATGACGGACGAGGCGATACCGATCGTCGAGCGGTATATTGACAATGCGGTGATGAGCAAGCTCACCACCGTGACCATAATCCACGGAAAGGGGACCGGTGCGCTGCGCGCTGCGGTCCAGGATTGCCTGAAGCACAATCGCCAGGTGAAAAAATACAGATTGGGAAGATACGGCGAGGGAGAAACCGGAGTGACTGTGGTAGAATTGAAATAAAATCGACACAGGGCTCAAACCCATAACTGTGCAAGACAACAAATGTTACAAAACTGTTGACGGCTAAGAGATAATTTGTTAAAATCTTTTCAGGAATATCAGAATATAAAAGGAGCTGTGACTATGGTTATCCGTGAAGTTGTTATTAACAATCAGGTAGGGCTTCATGCAAGACCGGCGACTTTCTTTATACAGAAGGCCAACGAGTTCAAATGCAGTATATGGATCGAAAAGGACGAAAGAAAAGTCAATGCCAAGAGCCTTCTCGGCGTTCTTTCGCTTGGCATCGTCAAGGGCACCTCTATCAACATAATTGCCGATGGTACGGACGAGGAAGAAGCCGTCAACACTCTGACCGAACTTATAGCAACTGATTTCTCCTGAGTAAACTAAATGTCATAAGCGATATTCACCGGGGCGTGTTTTTTTCAGCACGCCCCGTATTTTCATGATGCCGGAGGGAGGTGCGCTCATGGCGGAGAATGAGACCAAACTGCAAAAAAAGATCGAGCGTCTGCGTGAAAAGGCGAACAAGCTTCCTCTTGCTCCGGGCGTTTATATCATGAAGGACGAGAGCGGCGAGGTGATATATGTCGGCAAGGCAAAGGCTCTCAAGAACCGTGTCGTAAGCTATTTCCGGGGAGAGCATCTGCCCAAGGTCGCGGCGATGGTCGCCAAGGCCGAGGATTTTGACGTGATCGTCGCCAGTTCGGAGTTTGAAGCGCTTGTACTTGAAAACTCCCTTATAAAGCGGTATAAGCCGCATTATAACATCCTGCTGAAGGACGATAAGGGTTACCCCTTTATCAGACTTGACGTAAACAGCGAATATCCGTCTTTTTCCGTTGTGAACAGAACGGCAAACGACGGAGCGAGATATTTTGGCCCATTCGGCGGCAGAGGGCTGTCGTTCGAGATAATAGATACGGTCTCAAAGGCGCTGAAGCTGCCTACCTGCGGAAAAAAGTTTCCGCGTGATATAGGAAAAGAGCGGCCGTGCCTGAACCACCACATGGGAGTCTGCGCGGGCTGGTGTCTGAAGGACTCCGACCCGGAGGAATACCGGCGGAGCATAAGCGATGCGGTAATGATCCTGGAAGGGAAAACCTCCGGCCTTGTCGCCGGGCTGGAGGAGCGCATGCTGGAAGCTTCGGACGAACTGCGCTTTGAACAGGCGGCGCAGTACCGCGACCGGATAAAAGCGATACAGGGTCTGGGAAATAAACAGAGAGTTATCGCAACGGCCTATGCCGATACGGACGCGGTCGGTTACTGCCGCGGCGCAAAATGCTGCTTTGTGGTGCTGCACTATGTGGATGGAGACTTGGCGGGCAAGGATTATGAACTGTTCGAGGAGCCGGTGGAGTCGGATGAGGAGACACTGTCCGCGATAGTCGGACAGTATTATTCAAGGCGAGGTTCATGGCCGAAGCATGTTCTGCTTCCGCTGGAAACGGGCGACGAAGCGGAGCTCGAGCAGTATCTGAGCGAAAATGCCGGCAGAAAGGTATATGTTGAAGTGCCGAAGCGCGGCGAACGTCTGCGTCTGGTCGAGGCGGCTGTGAACAATGCGCGGGAGGAGATCGAACGCGCCGCAACGGCACAGCAGAAACGGCTCAAGACCCTTGAATGGCTGCAAAAGACTCTCTGCCTGCAAAGCCTTCCGGAGCGCATCGAAGCGTATGATATATCCAATACGGGGGATGATAACATAGTCGCCTCCATGACCGTGCATGTAAACGGAAAACCGCTCAAACGCGATTACAGACGGTTTAAGATCAAACCCGAAAACGGGGAGCGGCTGCATCAGGACGATTACGGAGCGATGCGCCAGACGCTGATGCGCAGATTCATGCATTATCTCGATGGTGACGAGAAATTTGCCTCGAGACCCGATCTGCTTCTTATCGACGGAGGCGCCGTACACGCCGCAACGGCCCTGTCCGTGCTGAGAGAGCTGGGGCTTGACATCCCGGTATTCGGTATGGTAAAAGATGATCGTCATAGAACACGGGCTCTTATGACGGCGCAGGGGCAGGAGATAGGACTCTCCGGAAGCCCGGCGGCATTCAATCTTATCACTTCGATACAGGACGAGACCCACAGATTTGCGATAGAATACAACCGTGCTCTGCGCAAACAGACGCTCGTTTCCGAGCTTGACGCAATAAAAGGGGTCGGAGAAGTGCGCAGAAACGCGCTGTTAAAACATTTTAAGACGCTCAAGGCGATAAAAGCTGCAACACAGGAGGAACTCCGTCTGGTCGTGCCCGGAAAAACGGCGGAGGCGGTGTGGAGCCACTATCACGGAGGTAATGAAAAATGAGAGTTATAACCGGAACCGCCAGAGGACGCAAGCTCAAAGAACCGGGCGGAATGAACATCCGGCCGACAACGGATCAGGTGAAAGAGTCCATATTTAATATAATCCAGTTTGACGTTGAAGGAAGAGCGGTGCTCGACCTTTTTGCCGGAACGGGACAGCTTGGCATCGAGGCGCTCAGCCGCGGCGCGGAAAGCGCCGTGTTTGTCGATGAGAACACGGAAGCGATAAAGCTTGTAAAGGAAAACCTCAAGCATTGCGGCCTTGACGGACAGGTGTACCAGACGGAATCGCTGAGCTTTCTCAAACGGTGCGGAAAGTTCGGGCTGATATTCATCGACCCGCCCTATGATTCCGGTCTTGCGGAGAAAGCGCTGGAGAAAATAATCGAATTTGACATATTGCGTGAAGGTGGTATAATAATCTGCGAGACCCGAAGTACAACAACGCTGCCTTCTGTCAGGGAACCGTATTTCCGCGGCAGGGAATACCGCTACGGCAAAGTGAAACTGACTACTTACGGCAGAGAAGGAAAGTAACAGATGACAACCGCTATCTACCCGGGCAGCTTTGACCCGATCACGCTGGGACACCTGAACATCATCCGCAGAGCCGCGTCAGTATTCGACAGGGTCGTTGTGTGCGTGATGGTCAACTCGTCCAAGAATCCGATGTTCAACCTTGAAGAGCGCGTCGAACTCATCGAACGCGTTGTTACAAGATTTGGCAATGTTGAGGTCGATACTTCCGATAATCTTCTTGCCGAGTATGCACAAAACTTTGAGAAGCCTGTTATCGTTAAGGGACTGCGCGCGGTTTCGGATTTTGAAAGCGAGTTCCAGATGGCGCTTATCAACAAAAAGATCAATCCGGAGCTCGAGACCGTCTTTCTGACTGCGAGCGAAAAGTATACATATCTGAGTTCGTCCGTCGTCAAGGAAATGGCCCGGTACGGAGCTGATTTGAGCGAGTTTGTTCCCCGCGAAATAATTAAAGATGTTGAGAACAGATCTCGAAACAGGAAATAGGAGGAAAAGATATGGATCAGAACTATAATCAGCAGGACGTTCTCGAACTGGTCGAGATGCTCTATACAATGGTCAGCGAAGCGTGGAGCGTCCCTCTCGGCAAAGAAAAATGCATGATCGAGCGCGACGCAGTTCTTAACATTCTCGATGAGATAAAAGCTCAGCTTCCTGTTGAGATCGCGGAAGCGAAGCGCCTTGTTGCCGCGCGCGACGAGTATATCAGCTCGGCCCGCCGCGAGGTCGAGGCGATGAAGCGCTCTGCCGAGGAACACGCAAAGGCTGTAGTCGACGAACAGGAGATCGTCAAAGCGGCGAAGGTCAAGAGCGGCGAGCTCATCAATAACGCGGAAAACAAGTCGCGCGAACTGCGCCGCGCCGCAAACGAGTATGTGGACGATACCATGCGCCGTACAGAGGAGGCCGTGACCGCCGCCCTCAACGAGATCAGACAGTCACGCCAGCGCTTCCGCACCGCAGCGAATGTCCGCACCGGAGCACCGGTCCAGACGATCGTGCCGGAGGATATCGACTGAGAAACACAACATTTTGTTGTATGGCTCCGGGCGACCCCAATTATTAAAAAATGCTTATTATATCAAGAGAAAATCGGCAGATTTTCTCTTGATTTTTTTTTACCCATGGGTTATCATATGAAATGCATGTGGGGCAAAGTGGGGCAAAGTGCGATAAATGCCCACGAAATTATCAATAAGGCCCTAAATCAGGACGAAGCGGAGGCGAGAGACTATGACAGGCGAATATACACATTCTCTGGATGTCAAGGGACGTCTCTCCATTCCATCAAGACTGCGGGACGAGCTCGGGAATATCTTCTATGTCACGCTCTCGATGGATAAATGCCTCTCCGCATACAGCGCCGAAAGCTGGAAGGAGTTTACGGATAAGGTAAATTCCATGTCCTACAAGGACCAGCGAAGGATGCGCCCGCTGTACGCTTTTGCCGCGAAGTGCGAGCTCGACAGCCAGGGAAGAGTCCTGATCCCGCAGAATCTGCGCGATTACGCCGGACTTACCAAAAGCGTGACGGTCGTGGGCTGCAACAATCATGCAGAGTTCTGGGACACCGACGCATGGAATGCACAGGCTTTGATTGAGATGACGCCGGAGAACATAGCAGCTGTTATGGAGGGACTGAATTTCTGATGGAATACAGACACTATTCGGTCCTGCTGAAGGAGAGCATAGAGGCTCTCAATATAAAGCCGGACGGCATATATGTTGACGGTACGCTCGGAGGCGGGGGACACTCGCTTGAGATCGCCAAACGCCTGACGACAGGCCGGCTGATAGCTATTGACAGGGACAGCCGCGCGCTTGTACGGGCCGGCGAAAGGCTCAGGGACTATGCCGGCGTGATAAGCTTTGTCCACGGCAATTTTGCGGATATCGCGTCTATTCTTGACAGCCAGGGAGTATCCCTTGTCGATGGAATGCTTTTTGATCTCGGCGTTTCGTCTCCGCAGCTCGACGAGGCTGAGCGCGGCTTTTCATACATGGCCGACGCCCCGCTGGACATGAGAATGGACGAGCAGTCAGGACTTACCGCCCGGGAGATCGTCAACACATGGCCGGAGGACAAGCTAAAACGAATACTTTTCGACTATGGCGAGGAGCGGTATGCCCCGAGGATAGCCTCGGCAATATGTGAAAATAGGGCTCAGGCGCCGATAGAAACGACGCTTGAACTGGCAGACATAATACGCGGAGCGATGCCGGGCGCGGCTCTGCGCGAAAAACAGCACCCGGCGAAAAGAAGCTTTCAGGCGATCAGGATCGCTGTCAACGGAGAGCTGGAGGCCATATCCGAAATGATGGAAGCGGCGGCTGACCGGCTGAACACCGGCGGAAGGCTGGCAGTCATCAGCTTTCATTCGCTTGAGGACAGGATCGTTAAAAACGCCATCAATTCGCGCGAAAAGGGCTGCACCTGCCCGCGGGATTTCCCGGTATGCACCTGCGGCTTTGTACAGACGCTGAAAAGCATCACGCGAAAACCGATAACCGCGTCGGCGGAAGAGCTTGCCGAAAACCCGCGTTCACGAAGCGCAAAGCTTCGGGTCGCCGAGAGGGTCTGAGGCCGAAAATATGGGGCGGGGCCCCGGGAGGTACCTTTTGAACAACACAGCAGGAACATACGGACAGGAATTTGTCTACGGAAGCGTTGCATATGATCTCGGAAGCAGGGCCTTTGTCGAAGAGCTTCCGATTGAAAGAGAGCTGGAAACAGCCGCGCCGCCGCGCGTGGAGGAGCAGAGCGCTGCCGGGACCGTGACTGCCGCCCACGCATCGTCACAGGCGATAGCGCCGTTCTCGATCATAGGCTTTGCCTGCGTCGCGGTTTTTATGGTGTTTATGCTGATGTCCTACATACGCCTTACAGCAGTCTCGGAAAACAGCGTTGCGCTCGAGCGCAGACTTTCGGAGCTAGAAGTGGAGCAGACGAGGCTTCTTATAGACTATGAAAGCGCCTTCAATATGACGGAAATCGAGGAGTATGCAACATCCGTTCTCGGAATGCAGAAACCGCGCAGCGACCAGGTTTTCTATGTGGA
>CAKSXP010000070.1 GCA_934515035.1 uncultured Oscillospiraceae bacterium | reverse complement strand
GCCCTGTGGAATCAATCGCCAGCAGCGTCATAAATCTACCTCCCGGAAGCCGCCCTCGGGCCGAACCGAAACGCGGCGCTCCCCTTCGTTTTCTCCGTATTCGATGCGCACGCAGAGTCGTTTTGCGGGCATCGCGCCCTCGCACGCGCCGTTGGGATACACTCTTCCCTCCGCCGTGCCGAGGAACTCCGCCGCGAGGCTCCGACCCTCGGTCTGGGAAACGGAGTCCCGGTTTTCCAGCATTTTCGGGCTCTGCTGCTTCAGGTGCTCCGAAAACGGCCCGTCATAGATGAGCGTGGGAAGCTCCGGAAGCTCGCTGTCCATGCGTTTCATGCCGTCGCTGAGCTTCTGCGGGAGCTGCGCGTCCTCGAGCGCGTCAAGGCGCGCCTCGGACCGGATCAGCTCGTCCATCGTCAGGATGCCGTCGGACATGTCCGCCTGCATCTGCGAGACGTTCTGCGCCAGCAGCGTCGCGGTGTCGGACAGCGAACGCAGACTGCCGCGCTGCTCATCCGTAAGCCCTCCGTGAGCTGCCTGGCGCGTCATTGCAAGCGCATAGTCGCCGACTCTGCTTATAAATCCGGCCGTCTGCTCCAGCTCCTGCGTTGAAAACGGGAGGACTCCAAGCGCCATCTGCGCTGTCATCGCCTTGCTGAATATCTCCGCGCACACCGCGCTCTCCGCCTCCGCGCCTCTTGTGTAGATACTCTTTTGCAGTGCGGTATCTATTTCAGACAATCCCGTCCGCAACTCGGAGAATGCGTGCTGATAATTCATCGCGGCGGCATTCTCAAGTATTTCCGCGCGCTTATATGAACCGTAGGCAAACACTCCGAGCGTCACGACCACGGCAATGAGCAGGGATATCGTGAATATCACAGTTTTTCTCTTCATAAAAAAACACCTCTTTTGGGACTAGCTTTCCCAAAAAAGGTGTTTTTTCGTCTGGAATTTATTTCACTTTTTCAAGACCGAGACGCAGCCGGCGCAGGCACTCGTCACGGCCGAGGATCCAGCACAGCTCGACGGCTCCGCCGGGCGTTACCGTGCGTCCGGTCGCGGCGATGCGCACGGGCCACATGACGGCAGCGTTCTTTACTCCGAGCTTTTCCGCAAGGGCGATGAGCGCGTCATGTATGCCGTCCTGGGTCCATTCGGGCAGGGCTTCCAGCGCGGCGATCGCATTCTCGAGCATCACTGCGGAGCTTTCTATCGTGGACTTCGACTTCTTGTGGACGAAGAGCTCCGCATCGTATGCGGGCAGTTCGTCGAAGAAGTCGAGCTTTTCGGGAATGTCGGAGAGCTTTTCGCAGCGCTGCTGGAGCAGACCGGCGATAGCGCCCGCGTCGTATGCGGGATCGGTAACAGCCTGTCTTATATACGGCTCGGCTATCTTTGCAAAGTCCTCCGGGCTCATCGCGCGGATATATTCGCTGTTGAAATAGGTCAGCTTTTCGATATCGAATATCGCCGGGGATTTGGAGATGCCGGAAATATCGAAAACCTCCGCCAGCTCGCGCAGGGAGAATATCTCGCGCTCTCCGCCGGGGCTCCAGCCGAGCAGCGCAACATAGTTCACTACGGCGTCGGTCAGATATCCCTTTTCGATCAGGTCCTCATAGGACGGGTCGCCGTGACGCTTTGACATCTTGTTGTGTGCGTCGCGCATGACGGGCGAGCAGTGGACATACTTCGGTATATCCCAGCCGAAGCCCTCGTAGAGCAGGTTATATTTCGGCGCGGAAGAGAGATATTCCGTGCCGCGGACGACATGGGTTATGCCCATCAGATGATCGTCGACAACGTTTGCGAAATTATAGGTCGGCAGACCGTCGCGCTTCATGAGCACCTGATCGTCCAGGCTGTCGTTGGGAACGGTTATGTCGTCGAATATCTCGTCGTGGAAGGTGGTCGTGCCCTCGTGCGGTATGAGCTGGCGGACGACATAGGGCTCGCCCGCCGCGGCGCGCGCGTCCGATTCCTCGCGGGACAGGCAGCGGCAGGGATCGTCGTGCTTTTCAAAGCTCTCCTCCGCGGATTCCTCCGCCTTTTCACAGAAGCAGCGGTAGGCATGTCCGCGCTCGATGAGAAGGTCGGCGTACCGCGCATACAGCGCGCGGCGCTCCGTCTGAACATACGGACCGACGGGACCGCCGACGTCCGGACCCTCGTCGTGGTCAAGACCGCACTCGCGCATCGTCCTGTATATCACGTCCACCGCGCCCTCGACAAGACGGCCCTGATCCGTATCCTCGATGCGCAGGATGAACTTTCCTCCGCCGCGGCGGGCAATGAGCCATGTATAGAGCGCGGTGCGCAGATTGCCGACATGCATATATCCGGTCGGACTGGGCGCAAAGCGCGTTCTGACCCCATCGTGCGGGATGCGGGCCTCCATCTCTTCAAAAAATTTCATATCCAGAGACATATATCTTTATCCTCCTGAAAGAATCGTCCTTGTACAACATTAATATATAGTATTTGATGTAACGTCTATTGTCAAGACCCGCTTAACGTGATAAAATACTCAAACACACTTTCAGACAAGAGGCACATTTTTATGACAAATAAAATATCCGACAGAATGAAAAATATGAATCCCTCCGCTGTACGCGAGATATTCAAGGTCCTCGGCGACCCCTCCGTCATTTCCTTCGCCGGAGGCAATCCCAACGAGGTCACCTTCCCCGTCAGGGAGCTGGAAGCCATCTCCGCAAAGCTTTATGCCGAAAACCCCGCCGCGTTCCTCCAGTACGGCATTACGGAGGGCTATGCCCCTCTGCGTCAGGCAACGCTTGAGCGTATGCGCAGAAAATATAACATCGGCGGCAGCAATGACGACATCATGATCGTGACCGGCGGACAGGAGGCCATCGACCTCGCGCTCAAGACCTTCACCAACGAGGGCGACACCGTCATCTGCGAAAATCCGAGCTTTGTCGGAGCGCTCAACGACATACGGTCCTATCGCCAGAAGCTCGTCGGCATCCCCGTCGATAACGACGGCATGGACATAAACGCGCTCGAGGAAGCTCTCCGGACCGAGAAAAACGTGAAGCTCATATACACCATCCCGACCTATCAGAACCCGACGGGCACGACGATGAGCCTTGAGCGCCGCCGGCAGCTATACGATCTGGCGGTCAAATACGACGTTCTCATCCTCGAGGACAGTCCCTATTTCGAGCTGCGCTATGACGGCGAACAGCTCCCCAGCATCAAGAGCTTCGACACGACGGGACACGTCCTGTTCTGCGGCTCATACTCCAAGGTCGTCTCCCCCGGCCTGCGCGTCGGCTTCATCATCCTCGACAAAGAGCTCATGGGCAAGCTCACCGTTGCAAAGCAGTGCGTGGATGTGCACACGCCTGTCTATCCCCAGATGCTCATCGAGCGCTATATCCGCGAATACGACTTTGACGCGCATATCGCGGAAAACTGCCGCCTTTACAGGGCTCAGCGCGACAGGATGATCGCCGGACTTGAAAAAAATCTTGACGAGCGCGTGACCTTCACCCGCCCCGGCGGCGGCCTGTTCATCTGGTGCTCCCTGCCCGACGGATATTCCGGCAGCGAGCTGTGCGCCCTCGCCTCCGCGCAGAAGGTAGCCTGCGTTCCCGGCAGCGCCTTCGACCCCTCGGAATGGTCCGGAAACCCCGGCTTCCGCCTCAACTTCTCCATGCCCACCCCGGAACAGATCGACACGGGATGCGAAATTCTTGGCAAATGCCTCAAGGAGTATCTTAAATAATGGACGAACGTAAAATAATTCTCAGCGGCATACAGCCCTCCGGCGAGCTCACCCTCGGCTCATATCTCGGCGCTATCAAAAACTGGGTCGAGCTTTCGGAAGAATACAAATGCTACTACATGATGGCCGACATGCACACGATAACCGTGCGCCAGAACCCCGCCGATCTCCGCCGCCGCACGCTGACACAGATCGCGGCCTACATCGCCTGCGGCCTTGACCCCGAAAAGAACACCATATTCATCCAGAGCCACGTCCCCGCGCACGCCCAGCTCGGCTGGGTGCTCGACTGCTACACGATGTTCGGCGAGCTGACGCGCATGACCCAGTTCAAGGACAAATCCGCCAAAAACTCGGAAAACGTCAACGCCGGACTGTTCACCTATCCCGCCCTCATGGCCGCCGACATTCTGCTGTACCAGGCGGATCTCGTGCCCGTCGGCGAGGATCAGAAGCAGCATGTCGAGATCTGCCGCGATATCGCGCAGCGCTTCAACGGCATCTACGGCGACGTTTTCAAGATCCCCGAGCCCTTTATACCGAAGGTCGGCGCACGCATCATGTCTCTCACGACGCCGACAAACAAAATGTCCAAATCGGATAAAGACCCGAACGGATGTATCTATCTTCTCCAAAAGCCGGAGGATATTATGCGCTGCTTCAAAAAGGCCGTCACGGACAGCGACACCGAACACTGCGTCCGCTATGCGCCGAAGGAGAAGCCCGGCGTTTCAAACCTCATGACCATATACTCCGTCGCGACGGGCAAGTCCTATGACGAGATCGAGCGCGAGTTTGACGGTCTCGGCTACGGAGCGTTCAAGCCCGCGGTCGGCGAAGCCGTCGTTGAGATGCTGCGGCCGATACGCGAGGAGACCGAGCGCATCCTTGCCGACAAGGCATACCTCGAAAGCGTTTACCGCCGCGGAGCGGAGGAAGCCTCCCGCGCCGCAAACAGGACGCTGCGCAAGGTCTATAAAAAGCTGGGCTTTGTTGCCGGCTGAAAACAGGAGTTGCTCCAATGCTTTCTCAAAATGCTGAACTGATAACGACCCTGCTGGCTCTGGGCGCCGCTTTCATAATCGCTTTTGCTTCGACCCCCATTGTGAAGTCCTTCGCGCAGAAGGTCGGCGCAATGGACATCCCGAACGAGGCAAGGCGCGTCCACGACCACCCCATCCCCCGCATGGGCGGTCTGGCGATATTCTTCGGCTTCGTGATAAGCGTCGTGCTCTTCGCGGACATAACAAAACAGATACAGGGCATCCTCATCGGCTGCGTCATAATCGTCGCCACCGGCGCCATTGACGATATCGTTTCTCTCAACGCCTGGCTCAAGCTGGTGCTCCAGACGGTAGCGGCCGTTGTCGCTGTGCTCCACGGCGTCGTGATAGAGGTGCTCATGAACCCGAACGTGTTCAGCGACACGCAGCATCTCTTCCTCGGCGTGCTCTCCATACCCGTAACCATCATCTGGATCGTCGGGATCACAAACTCCGTCAACCTCATCGACGGGCTGGACGGACTTGCCTGCGGCGTGTCCGCCATAAGCTCGGTCACGATGCTCGTGACGGCGCTTCTGGTCTCGGAGGGCAACGTTGCCGTTATCCTCGCCGCGCTCGCCGGGGCCTGCCTCGGTTTCATCCCGTATAACTTCAACCCAGCCAAGATATTCATGGGCGATACCGGGGCGCTGCTTCTCGGCTATGTTCTCGCCACGATGTCGGTCGTCGGCATGTTCAAGTTCTATGCCGTCGTCACCTTTGCAGTGCCGCTACTTGCAATGGCCCTGCCCCTTATGGACACACTTTTTTCCATCGTCCGGCGGCTCATCCACGGCCAGAGCCCGATGCACCCCGACCGCGGACATTTTCACCACCGCCTGATAGACATGGGTCTGACCCAGAAACAGGCCGTGTCCGTCCTCTATTCCATCAGCGCGATACTCGGCCTGCTCGCCGTCGTGCTGACCACGAGGAGCGAGATCAAGTTCCTGCTTCTCATAATCGCATTCTGCATCGCTGTGACGATGGGAGTTTTTCTCATGCGCACGCTGCGGCAGATCGAGCTGGACAGGCACGCCCAGAAAAAGCCGGAGGAAACGACCGATGAAAAAGATTAAGGTCATGTCCGTTTTCGGCACCCGTCCGGAGGCTATCAAGATGGTGCCTCTGGTGCTGGAGCTGAACAGACGCGAGGATATAGACAGCGTTGTCTGCGTCACCGCGCAGCACCGCGAGATGCTCGACTCGGTAATGGAGGTCTTTGGGCTCCGCGCCGACCACGATCTTAACATCATGGCCCCTTCGCAGACCCTTGCGGACATAACCTCCCGCGTCCTGCGCGAGCTGGGCGCAGTCCTTCAGAGCGAAAAGCCGGATCTCGTGCTCGTTCACGGAGACACGACGACGACGTTTTCCGCGGCGCTCGCCGCATTCTATGAAAAAATACCCGTCGGCCATGTTGAGGCCGGCCTTCGGAGCTATGACCGCTATTCCCCGTTCCCGGAGGAGATGAACCGCTGCATGACGGCGCGCCTTGCCGCGCTGCATTTTGCCCCGACCGCGAAAAACGCCGGTAATCTGCGTGCGGAGGGCATTTCCGACGGAGTTTTCGTCACCGGAAACACCGTGATCGACGCAATGCGCTATACCGTCGGCGGCGAGAGCTTTTCGGACAGTTTCCTTTCCGGCTTCGATTTTTCCGGCAAGCGCGTCATCGCAATGACCTGTCACCGCCGTGAAAACTACGGCGAGCCGATGGAAAACATCTTCCGCGCAGTCCGCGCAGTTGCCGACGCGCGGCCCGACGTTGAGTTCATCTATCCCGTGCACCTGAGCCCCGCCGTACGCGAGTGCGCCGGGCGTCTTCTCGGGGGGCACGAGCGCATACATCTGATAGAACCGCTGGACGCAATGGACATGCACCGCCTGATGGCAAAAAGCTATATGGTCATGACCGACTCCGGCGGCATTCAGGAGGAGGCTCCCGCGCTCGGCAAGCCCGTGCTTGTCCTCCGCCGGGAGACCGAGCGGCCCGAAGCCGTCGAGGCCGGGACCGTGCTTCTGGCAGGCACCGCGCGCGAAAATATCGAGCATCTGGCGCTCAGCCTTCTCGACGACAGGGAAAAATACGCCGCCATGTCAAAGGCCGTCAACCCCTATGGCGACGGCAGGGCCTGTGCGCGCATCGCGGACGCCATTGAGTTCCGCTTCGGTCTGCGCGCGGAAGCGCCCGAAGAGTTCAGACCATGAAAAAGGATCTTTTCACCATAGCGGTCATCGCCATGATCGCGGTCACCGCGATCGTGACCGTGCTCATAATCACGCTCGACGGCGGAGAGACGGCTTCCGTCATCCTGCCCTCCGCCCCGGCGGCGCATGAAAACGTCTCCGCGCTCCCGGACGGGAACTTTGCGCCCCAGGGCGTCGCGGTCATAACGCCGCAGAACGTCCAGGCGGTCATCGCCTCACTCGAGCACAGCACGGACTATTTTGCACAGATGACAACGCTCCTCACCGCTTCCAACGGCACGCATGAATCGCTTGTGAGCATGTGGGTCAGGGGCGATATGACGCGCACCATCGTCACGGAGATCGACATGGTCAAAAACATTCTCACCGACGGAAACGAGTACTGGATCTGGTACTCCGACGATGCCGAAGCCGTCTTTCACGGCACGGCGGGATCGCGCTCCGCCGCCCTGGCCGAGGCCCTCAACGGCCTGCCGGACTACACCGCCGTTCTGGTGCTCGATCCCGCTGATATAACCGAGGCCGGCTATGTCCAGCGGGACGGCGGTTCCTGCATCCGCGCCGTCGTTTCCGGGTCCGACGGGTCCGAGAGCGAATATCTGATCTCCGTTGCGGACGGCCTCCTGGCCGGATACACGCGCTATGAAAACGATGCGGAGGTCTTTTCCCTCCGCAACGAATACACACAGCTATCCCCCAGCGATGACAGCGTATTCAGGCTGCCCTAACCAAGAAACATCGCGCCCATCATAAGCAGGAAATCCTTGTCTCCGCTCTCTCTGTAAAGCAGATAGAAAATGAGCAGCAGGAGAATATCCTCGAGCTCCAGCTTATCCGGCGAGAGATTTGACAAAAGACCGCCAAGGCCGCCGCCGAACAGGGATGGCGGCGATGGCGGTCTTTTCTCTGCTGTTTTTTCTCTCGGAGCATAGCGTTCTCCCGAAGCCGCCGCAGCAGGCGCGCGCTGTTCCGCGTCCTGCACCCGTATCACCTGTCCGGTATTTCCGATATACCGGTTATACGCCATCGCCCGCACCTCCGTTTTCGCCGAACGCTGCCCCCGCTATCCGCGCTATACGCGCTATCTTCAGTGCTCTGTCCACCTTGCCGCGGCGTTTTTCCGCCAGATACGGCTTCATCGCATCCAGCAGAGCGGTCTTATCGCTTCCTGCGTTTGCCGCCGACATGACTCTGCCCAGTCCGGCGAGCATATCGGCGTCCGGCGCGGCGGCCCCGTGCTTTTCCGTTCCGCCCTGCTCCGGGCCTCCGCCGAACATGCCGGACAGCTTTTCCCCCAAGCCCCCGTCCATCAGGTTTTTTGCCATCTGCGCAACCTTTCCGAACTCCTCCGGGTCGCTGAGCAAACCGTTCAGTTTGTCCTCAAGCTCACTCATCCGCTCTGCACCTCCCTCAGATCACTTCTCCATCATCGAGCCGAGCTTCCTTGCGATCGCTTTTCCGTCCTCCGTGCTCATGACCTGCTGCAATATCCCGCGCAGAGTCTCCATATCCCCGCTCTTCGCCGCCTTTTCAACGGCGTTTGCGTCCAGCATCCCGCTCAGGCGTTTCCCCTCCGGCGATTCGGCTATCGAACGGAGCTCCGGCGCCTTGCCGCTCTTCTGAAGCATTTTCCCGATGTC